>CAJUBY010000027.1:21334-25274 GCA_910585055.1 uncultured Christensenella sp.
CGCTTAGACGCCGAGATCGCATACGAAACGCTTGCACTTTCGTCGTCGATGGGGATGCTCGGAGAAGAACAGACTCAGGCAGACCTGCTCGAGCTTGCAATGGTCCGTCAGCTTATATACAAACAATTCGGCGGGCCCGACGAATTCGAACCCGGCGATTAAAAAACGCTCCGCCTTATCACGATAGTACGTTGACATTTAAAATAACTTTGCCACTCCGGTACGTTTTGCGGCGTCCGCGACCGCCTGCGCCACACGGCTGTGGGCGTTTTTGTCGTATGCCAACGGCAAAATACGGTCCGCGTTCAGTTCCGCATCGGATACACACGACGCTATACCCTCCGCCGCAGCAATCATCATTTCGCGGTTGACCGTTTTTGCTCTTACGTCCAGCGCGCCGCGGAACAGCCCGGGGAAAACAAGCACGTTGTTTATCTGGTTTGGATACTCTGACGATCCCGTTCCCACAATGTACGCACCTGCCTCCAGCGCGTCCGCACGAGCTATCTCCGGTACGGGGTTTGCGCATGTAAATACCGTTGCTTTATCCGCCATGGATGCGACCATGTCCTTTGTTACGCAATTAGGCGCGGATACGCCTATAAACACGTCGGCGCCCTTCATCACGTCTTTAAGCATGCCGCGTAAATGCTTGCGGTTTGTAACTTCGGATATTTCGGCATGGGTGGGATTGAGCGCTCTGTCGCCTTCGCAGATAACGCCGAACTTATCCGCCATTACAATGTCTTTAACACCATACGACAAAAGCATTTTACATATAGCGATACCTGCGGCACCTGCGCCGTTTATGACCACCTTAATAACGCTCTTGTCTTTACCGATGAGCTTTAACGAATTTATTAGCGCTGCGGTCATTACTACCGCCGTGCCGTGCTGATCGTCGTGGAATACAGGTATGCCGAGCTCGTTTTTCAGCCTTGTTTCTATCTCGAAACAACGCGGCGCGGAAATATCTTCGAGATTGATACCGCCGAACGAACCGGAAATAAGCTTTACCGTACGCACTATCTCGTCGGGATCTTTCGTCTTTAAACATATGGGAATCGCATCGACATCGCCGTATGCTTTAAACAGCGCGCACTTGCCTTCCATTACCGGCATACCGGCTTCGGGACCGATGTCGCCCAACCCCAATACGGCGGTGCCGTCGGTTATTACCGCTACCGTGTTCCACCGTCTGGTAAGTTCGAAACTTTTTTCGGGATCGGCTTGTATAGCCAAACACGGTTCCGCTACGCCCGGCGTATACGCGAGCGAAAGCGCTTCGCGGCTGTCCGTCGGCACACGGCAAACGGTTTCTATCTTACCCTTCCATTCCGCATGTTTTACAAGCGATCTTTCTCTGTAATTCATATTATTTCCTTTGTCCCCGGATCCGGGTCATTTCCCGAATTTACGGCAGTAGTTTTCCCTGCATTTTTCGATGATCTCTATTGCTTCGTCTTTATGGCAGATCTCTTTTACTGCGGTCACTTTGTGTTCCAGTTCTTTGTATACTTCGAAAAAATGCATCATTTCTTCGTGGACGTGCGACGGCAACTCTTTTATATCGTAATAGCCGTTATAATTGGGATCGTTACGCGGCACCGCGATTATCTTTTCGTCGGGCGCGCCGCTGTCCGTCATTTTTATAACGCCTATGGGAATGCACGTCACGAGCGTCATGGGATTGATTATTTCGTTACACAGCACCAGCACATCCAGCGGATCGCCATCGTCGGCGAGCGTTTTGGGTATAAATCCGTAATTCGACGGATAAACGGTGGAAGTGTAAAGTATCCTGTCCAACCGTAACAACCCCGTTTCCTTATCCAGTTCGTATTTCGCTTTGCTGCCTTTCGGTATCTCGATAAGCGCCTCGAACTGCCTTGAAGTTATCCTTTTCCCGTCAATATCGTGCCAGATATTCATATATACCGTTCTCCGTGATCTGTCAAATAACAAAAACCGTCTGCATTTGCAAACGGTTTTCATGGTGCCGGTGATCGGAGTCGAACCGATACGGGTTATTAGCCCACCGGATTTTGAGTCCGGCGCGTCTGCCAATTCCACCACACCGGCAAAGCACAATGATTTTAACATCATTTATGCCCGTTTGTCAAGCATTTTTCCGCATTTACAAAACGTTATAAAGCCTATTTTCTTTTGCAAAGAAGATCCAAAAGCGTTTGTTCGGCGATCTGCTGATTGCGTTCCGTATCGAGTTTGTAGTTAATAACGTCCGCGGTAAGTTTAAGCACGTAATACATGAATACCGCTCCGAGCGCCGCGCCTGCGATAACGGGCGCAGCCATCCACCATTTTAAGAGAAACGACGTTATTATTCCGGCTGCCGTGCCGCCTATTATTATGACAGTAGGCACGATCACAGACAGCCTGCCCATAAGCCATGCGGCGGCTTTTATCATGGGATACTTTGTCTTCAGTTCTCTGTAACAGGACGATACCATACTTTCGAACAATATTTGTTCCTGTCTTATTCGAAGCAATACGGTACGTTTATCTATTTCGAGCCGACGCTTTAAGTACCAAACAAGCAACGCGCCCACAGTGACCGCGCCGACGCATGCGGCAAGATCGATAACGGCTTCTTTCCATGTCATGGTTATCATCAACGCCGTAAATACGGCAAGACCCGCAATCCCTGCAAACACGGCATACGATACCGGGTGAAGCACATACTTGAACGCCTGTAAAAACCGCACCGCTCCGATATGCCCCTCGGACGCTACATCGAGATTTGTCTTGGGTCTTGTATCCTTCGGCAGTTCAACTTCCGGGCTGGTTATCTTTATACGTTCGTCATCTATAGTGGGATTTGCGGCTTTCCGTATAGCGGCGAGCCGTTTTTCTTCCGCACGCTTCGCTCTTATTTCCCTATCAAGCTCGATATCCATTTCAGCCTGACTTTTCTGCAGTACCGGACGTACGTCGTCTTTCGCCTGTCCGGCGCCGTGAGCGAGTTCGTGCAGTACCGACAATCCGGGATCGCGGACGCTATTCTGTGCTGTGTGTTCGGAACCTTGCTCTGCCGTTACATCGTCGGTCGGCGTCTGCATCGAAAAGTCGGATCCCGTATCGGATTGTACCGCCGGTTCCGCAATCTTACGCTCATCTTCCTCGCGGCGCGCCTGTTCCCTGCGGCGTTTTTCGTCTTCTATTTCCGCTTTTACTTCCAAAAGTTCGCGCGTTATGTCTTCGGTATCCGCCGCGAGCGTCTGTTCGACTTTGGCTGCGACGGCGCGTTTAACGGCGGCGTCTATCTTCCGACGTTCGTCAAGCACGCTCTGCTGCCTGACGTCCGCGCGCTTGCCGCGCCGCTTGTTATCCGGTTTTAAAAGCTTTGCCATTTCCTCTGGCGAAAGCGTTTCGGGTTTTGCACCGCCTTTATCGGAGGCGGATCCCATAAGTTCCGCCAGATCGTCGTCCTCTTCGATTTCAACGGTAGTCGAATCCGAACCGTGTTTGGCTATAAAGCCGTCGTAACACAGCTTGCATACCTTAAACACGTTTCCGTTGTCTTCTATCGAATAACTGTCGTCGGGAAGACCGCACAGCTCGCATGCTCCGCTTTTTGCCATTGCATACACTCCTTTATAACATACTATCATGTTATAATGTAAAAGTCAATCGTTTTAAAAAAAGCCTTTTATTTATATTCGGTTGCGTTTTGCCGCAAAATGTATTATAATATATTCCGATCAAATTCTACGGATGTAAAATGAACGGTAAAAAAATCAAAGTAGGCATTGTCGGCGCAAACGGTTATGCCGGAGCGGAAGTGTTGCGGCTTATAGCCGAACACCCTGCCGCGGAACTCACGGCGGTGACCAGCCGCGCCCAAGCCGGAAAGCGAGTATGCGACGCTTTTCCGGCATTGCCGTGCGACCTCGAATTTTCGGACATGTCCGATCCTGCG
>CAJUBY010000028.1 GCA_910585055.1 uncultured Christensenella sp.
ACTTGCATGTGTTAAGCACGCCGCCAGCGTTCGTCCTGAGCCAGAATCAAACTCTAAAATAATCGTATAACAAAGAGCCTAAGCCCTGATGCTATCAAAATAATAAAAAGTAATCGATTCTTCTCAAAAACATACTGACATAAATAATTGACTTTGTATATTTTATAAAAAGTCTAATTCGCTAAAATCTATTCACTTGTCAATGTGCTTGCTGTCGTACTTTCGTCGGACAGCTTTGTTATAATACCACACCCCTATTTGTATGTCAAGCATTTTGACAAAGTTTTTTAAAAAATTTTTTAAATTTTTATTTACAGCTGTTATAGATATTTTATATGCCGATCACACGCTCCCGCACGCATCCGAGTACATAAAAAAATACTTGCCAATTAACATATTAAGTTGTATAATATATAAGTTATGCGCATAGATAAGTTTTTAAAGGTATCGCGGATAATAAAACGCCGCACCGTCGCCGCCGAGGCGTGCGACGCCGGAAAGGTTTACGTAAACGGCCGTCAAGTCAAACCGGCGTGTACGTTAAAAGTCGGAGACACAGTGGAAATACGTTTAGGCACTCCTATAATATTTAAGGTCACGTCTCTTAACGAAAAGGCTTCCAAGGAGGACGCGCACACTCTGTATGAAATACAAAACTGACGCGCCGAGCGGAAAACCTATCGTAGGCGCCGTCATCGTTTGCGCAGGTAAAGGCGAACGTTGCGGACTTTCCTACAACAAGATACTGCACAGAATAGGACAGAAAACGGTCGTCGAGCAGGTCATCGATGTTTTTGATATGCCGGAGATCGACCGTATCACCGTAGTCGCTTCGGCGCACGACATAAACAGTATCGCCGAGCTGCTTACAGATCATTCAAAAGTCGGTTTTACCGAAGGCGGCTCTACGAGGACCGAGAGTGTATATAAAGGACTTATAGCAACTCCGTGCGACATTGTCGTTATTCACGACGGCGCACGACCGTACGTTACGCGCGATATAATACTGCGGTCTGTAAAGAGCGCGAAAACATTCGGCAGCGGTATAGCCGCAGTACACTCCGTAGATACCGTAAAACGTATCGGCACAGACGGAAAAGTGTACGCTCTGCCGCGTAGCGAACTTTACAATATTCAGACGCCACAAGCATTCGGGTACGGCGAAATAGTCGAAGCTTACGAAAAAGCAACGGGAACGTTCACCGACGATTCGGAAGTGTATCAAAACGCCGGATACTCGCCTGTTCTCACCGAAGGTTCTTACGGGAATATCAAAATAACCACGCCCGGAGATCTGTTGGGCGTTCCCGAAACCTGCAAAATAGGTATAGGGTTCGACGTTCACCGTCTTGTTCCCGGCCGCTCGTTGATATTGGGCGGAATTAAGATAGAGCACAACAAAGGATTGCTCGGACATTCCGATGCCGACGTACTGACACATGCCGTGATGGATGCCATGCTGTCCGCCGCAGGTTGCCCTGATATAGGTGTTTTGTTCCCCGACAGCGACGACAGATATCTCGGGATAACGTCGGTAAAACTGCTCGAACAGGTCGACGAAAAAATTAAAGATCTGGGATTCGGGATAATAAATATTTCCGCGGTAATAGCCGCGCAAGAACCGAAGCTCGCTCCGCATATATCCGCTATAAGAGGCAATATCGCATCCGTACTCGGTATAGACATTTCCCGTATAAACGTTTCCGCGACCACTACAGAGCAGCTCGGCACAATAGGAAACGGAAAAGGAATGGCGGCAACCGCTTCCTGCATACTTTCGGAGAATTCGAAATGAAAAACGGCAAGATCAAAAAACATTTCAGAATGCGACCGATGATGATAGTATTTTTGGGATTTCTCGTCGTAATGTTTGCCGGAGCGCTTATACTTGCTCTGCCCATTTCCAATACCGACGGCAAATGGATGTCTTTCCCCAATGCTATATTCTGGGCAATGAACGGCGTGTGCGGTACGGGGCTGACCGTAAGCTCTACGGCATTGACTTTTACCGGATTCGGACAAGCGGTACTGCTGCTTCTGATACAGTTCGGCGGTCTCGGATTTATGACAATGGCGACGCTTGTTTTCCTTATAATACGCAAACGGATAACGCTCAAAGACAGGATAGTCATTCAGGAAGCGCTGGGACAGGAAGAAATAAAAGGCGTAGTCCGGCTTGTCCGAAACATAATAATAATGACAGCAGTCATCGAATTTGTCGGCGCCGTATTGCTTACCCCGTTTTTCTGTCTGCAGAACGGAGCTATCGGGATTTGGCAGGCGTTATTCAATTCGGTATCCGCATTTTGCAACGCAGGATTCGATGTTCTGGGTACGCCCGTAAATCCGTACGCTTCACTTACCGATTACAACAACAGCTCCGGTATCCTGCTTATAATATGCTTTATAGCGATATTGGGCGCTTTCGGATTCCCCGTTATAAACGACATACTAAAATGCAGATTTAAATTCCGTCGCTACAGGTTCCACACAAAAGTGGTTTTGATAGTGACCGCAGTGTTGATGGGTTTCGGCACACTGTTCTTTTTCGTTTCCGAGTTCAATTCGGCGGCGTTCGCAAAACTCAACGGCGGCGAAAAATTTTTAAACAGCATATTTCAATCGGTAACGGCAAGTTCCACCGCAGGATTTTCCGCCGTAGATCAAACACAGCTTTCGTCCGCCGGCAAAATATTTTCGTGCGTTTTAATGTTTATAGGTGCGTCGCCGTGCAGTACCGGCGGCGGTATAAAAACATCGACATTTGCAGTCCTTGTATTGATGGGCTTGTCCGGACTGCGCGGCAAAGACGAAATAGTTATAGGAAAACATTCTATAAGCCATAAAAACGGACTTCGCGCCGTTACAGTCGTAATGCTGGCAAGCGCGCTTATCCTTTCCGGTGTATCCGTAATATGCGCGGCGGACGGAATTGCCGCATCGCATGTATTTTTCGATACGATATCGGCATTTACGACGGCAGGCCTATCAATGGGTCTGGCGCCGACGCTTTCCGCATTATCGCTGTTCGTACTGGACATAGTAATGTTTATCGGCAGACTCGGACCGCTAAGTGTGGGGCTTATGTTCACAAAGCAGGACAGATCCGCGATAAAATTTCCGCCTGCTAATATAATGATAGGTTAACAAGGAGACGTCATGAAAAAGACCAATCAGTTTGTCGTTTTCGGTCTGGGCAGATTCGGCACGACACTCACGAAAATGCTTTACGATAACGGTGCGGAAGTGCTTGCGATCGATAAAGACGAAGAAAAAGTCAACGATATTTCGCCGTACTGCACACATGCCGTCTGTGCCGATGCGACAGACGAACACAATCTGGAACGGCTGGGCATCAACAATATGGATGTCGCCATAGTATGTATAGCGTCTAATATCGAAGCAAGTATATTTATAACGCTAATATGCAAACAGCTGGGTATCCCGAAAGTCATTTCCAAAGCGAGCGACGAGAGACACAAACTCGTTCTCGAGCGTATAGGCGCCGATTCCGTGATAATCCCGGAAGAAGCTATGGGCGAACGGCTAGCCGCTATGCTTGTCAAACCGAACGTAGTGGAAATAATGACTCTTGCCGACAGTTTCCGCATGGTCGAGATACGCACGCCCAAACGTTGGCTGGATAAAACGCTTATGGAACTCAATCTGCGCAATACAGAACGCGTAAACATAGTCGTGATCAAACGCGGCGACGAGATAATCACCTCACCTGCAGGCGAAAGCAAGCTCCATGCCGACGATTTGATCGTAGTCGCCGGTTCTGTCGAAGATATAAAAAAATTAAGCAATAAAGCAAACGGCAAGGTAGTGTCGGACAACATCGCCATACAATGATATAAGGTGCGATCATAAATTTAGACAGTAAACCGCAGAAAATGCGTAGTATATTGTTACCGAATCCGCCGAAAATACATGGTTGCTTGGGTTTCTTTACATATAGATTGCGCTTATAAGATCTCGACCTCGTTTAACGTGATATGCGCGGTGTGGCGCCGTTACTTTCAAGGCAAACGAGGTATATCGTCCGACCGTGTAAACAAACAAACGTGATACCGAAGACATTTACGAAAGACATAAACACACGCAAAAGCGGCAGTATTTTGTATACCGCCGCTTTTTACATTGCCGCATTAATTAATCTTATACGCGTATTATTATTTAAATATTCTCGGATCCGTCGTCTGCGCTTTGCGCCGGCGGCAAAGCGCCTATCGGCGGCTCTCCCCCGTTCGGATCGACTCCGGCATCGAGCATCATCGCATTCTCCTGCGGCTGTTCGACCGGCGGCAGGTATCCGAAGCTCTGATATCCGGTGGGAGCCGGTCCGCCGGCAAGCTTCAGCATCTGCTCTTCTATTTCCATTTCGGAAACGAGCAACGCCTCCAACTCTTCTCTTTCGCGTTTACGCTTGCGCAATACAGCTATGATCACGATCAAAACGACTATTACCAGAAGAACACAGCCGATCATGACCGTCCATATAACTTTGTGTCCTTCGAAGCTTGCCATTATGCGTATCCACAAACTGGCTTGCGGCATATCTTCGTTTCGAGCCAAGAACGTAAGACTTACCGGATTACCGGTTTCATCGGTAACATCGATAGTAATTTCCGATTCGCCTCTGCCTACGAAAGTGATGACTACGAATTCGTTTTCGCCGTTCGCGTTCTTTTCCAACGATACTTTGACAATCGAACTCACTTGCGATCTTACTCCGAGCAAGCGCAACGCATTCCCTTCGGGATCGTCCTCGTCCGTGAACAACTGATATGCGCGAAGTTTGATCGTTCCGGTAGAATTAAGGTCGCGCAACATATCGGGATCGTCTTTATTGCCGTTGCGCCGGAACGTTATCTCCGAATATCTCATTTTGGGCGCTTTATTGGCTATTATCGTGAGCCAGAACATTTTGTTGTACACTTTGCCATCCGGATCGCTTTCCAAAACGAACGACACATTGACGCGTATAGGCTCGACCGTTATCTGATTGCCGGCTTTAAGAGTCCATGTGGAAGTATCGCCCACCTGAGTTATCGTCGCTTTGTTCTTTTCGTATTCACTTTGAATTGCGATATTGGTCAGTCTGTAATACTTCGATTGACTGAAAACGTCGCCGCCCGCACGCGCCGAAACCTCTCCGTTTTCCATAATAAGTTTGTTGGGAAGGTCGGGCATGAGCGAACCTATATCGAGCGTAAGCGTTTTACTGCAGGCAACCGTCTGCGGATTCAATGCATTCTCCGTCTCTTCGGCGTTGTATATTACATGGACGTTCAATCTGAATGTTGTGGTAAGAGTGTCGTACAGAATATTCGTATCGCCGTCCGCAACTGTTATATCCACCTCGCCTTCGCCGTAGAAACCCTGATTCGGCGTCAAAACGAACCACTGATTGTACATATTTGTCGTGTCTTTAAAGTCGTAAGACAATCCGTTGCGGTCGCAATAATCGTATATAAGATCTATATCGAGCGCATTAGGGATAGTCACGGTAAACAGCGACGACGAATCCGCATCGATATTGTCGGCGCCTTCCTTAACGGAATCGTACATAGTCGAATACAGGCTTCTTACAGGTTTGGATTCCTGTCGGTATATACGCAAATACGTATCGCGGTTTTCGAGAAGTCCGCTCGCCGCATCGCCGACAACATCCGAAGTGTTATTATCCGAAACAAAGTCACCTATGTAGAAAAGCATTCCGCCGGGCGCGCCTTTATCGGAACCCATCATGTAAACAGTCGTCGTTTCCTTATTTTCCAACACGAACGGAGCGTCGTTCATTACAACGATATCGACTTTTACGACAATACCGGTATCGGGCTGCTGCGTATCCGCCGATCTGTCCGCAATACGTACATACATAGTTGCTTTTAGGCTTCGAACGGACGCCATAGCCGTAAGTTTAAATCCGGTCCGGTGCCAGGCATCGGCACCGAGCGGTTCGACGGTGGCTATCTCACGCGAAATATCGTGATTGGGCGTACCGTCGGCGTTTGTATCGAACCAGCTTACGCGTTCGATTTCGTCGGTAAGCGAAACATACGGGAAAGCGCTTTCCAACTTGACAAATCTATAAGAATCCGTATCCGCCGTTTCGCCCGAGTAGTCCGCATCGACTATAAAATCGGACAGCATGACGCTTACGGAATCGCGGCGCCTTATGTTTACGTTCATATTGTAGGTACCGTCCGGAGCTCTTTCGAACGTATAACCCACGTTATTCTCGTCCATAACGGTCTTGGATTCGACGGCTGATATATCCGAATTGTAGATGCGCAACGTTATAACAGCCGTCGCAGCTCTGTTCATTATATCCTTGCCTGTAAGCTCTATGGGGAACTCGACATAAGGCTTATACGCACCCGTCTTATCGTCTTTCATATCGATACGGCGGTTGATCGTTATTTTTATACAGTTGTTCTCGGTCGGCTCGATCGTAAACGCACGAGGTTTACCGTTTCCCGCATTCCAATCAAGCCCGGGATTTTCGGTTACAGCTCTACGCATTGCGATAACGTAATCGTTATCCGAAAGTTCGGATATAGTAACAATATCGTCGGCATCGGAATCCACGAACAGCGCGTTATACTGGTCGTTTATATCGTGGACTTTATACGTAGCGGAATCGCCTTTTTTTCCTTCCATACGCCAATTACCGGAAACCGCCACAGGCGCCGAATCCTTTACGTTCAGCTTAAACACCGACCCGGCAAACATCTGCGCGTCGATACGCTTATGGATCCTTCCGCCGAGCGGTTTTTCGACTTCGACATACAACAGTAAATTGTCGTTATCCAATGTCGATGCTTTGGGCGTGAATATCAAAGACGTACCGTCGTGAGAAAATTCGAAGTCCGCATAATGCAACACTGCGTTCAAACGCGCCTGCGCGCCGCCGGTCACTGATACGGCTTCTCCGTTGACATCCAAGCCGCCTATAACGTAATCCGTATATCCGCTACCGCGGCTTTTATCCAAAGCGAACGTTCCGCGCGATCCGTTACGGACCAACATATTTTTGAGCGTATCGGACGAAAGCGCGGTCATCTTACCCTGATCATCGATATCTATAAATGCGTACAGCTTGACGGCATAGGATTTTACGCCGGCTTTCGAAACGTCGGGATCGGTTATCGGCGATGCGGTATTGCCGTCGTTTCCGACATTTCCGTCCAGTCTTACAAACGCATAACGGGAACGGTCGACAGACTCCGCGCTTTGATCGTAATACTCGTCGACGGATTTGACTGTGATCTTTTCGCTGCCTTTAAGATAAGCGGTATATGCGTTTTCGTTGAGCTTCGAAACGGAATCGTTCAAAATATCGGCATACAGAGTGTAAACGTACAACGTTACGGAAATAGTATTTTTCTCGTCGCCGTTACCGTAATCGGCAATGCGGAAAGTAAGCTCTTCGTAGCCTTTTTCGCTTTCCGGATCATAACCGGTAGCGACTATCTCGAACGATCTTCCGTTATCCGTTACACGGATATCGAAATAATCGCTGTGATACAGACCGTCGCTGCCGCGGACGAGAGAACTGCCGTTAACTTCAAAACAGCCGTCGCGGTACAGAGTCATATTATTGGTCTCGCCGTCGCCGTCGGGGTCGACCGCAACATTACTCATACCTATAGTATAAACGCGCCTCGCCTGCTTGGGAACGTAATTTCCGTCGGCGTCTGTGAAGCCTTCGACATTGAACGTTCCGCCTTTTTCGTCTGCTATCGTAAACAGCGCAAACGTAGCCGATCTATAAACGTCGGTACCCGGTTCCAATACGCCTTCCAGTCCGCAATTGCGGATCTTGTCGCGTTGATCGGCATCCGAATAATCGAGCGCAACGGGCGGAGAGCTTACTATAGTAAAGTACAGCACACACGATACGACGCCGCCTTCCCCGTCGGACAGCGTTATTGTAACGGGTTCGTTTACACACGCGCGTTGCGCAGTTATTGTAATGGCTATATTATACGGCGCGCCGTTTCCGCCTTCCGATCTGAGTCGCAGTGTATTTTGCGTATCTATAAACAGCCTGTCGTTCTGCGCATACGAAACATCTGTTATACGCAGTCGCCACGGCGTATCGTCGTCCGCAAGCGAATAATAACCCAAATGCATATTGCCCGATTCATCGCGTCCGACCGTACTGTCGTAAACTACTTTATTGCCTTCGTTCGCCGTGGTTATATCGCGGTATATCCAATATCTGTCTTCGTTGTTTACGCCGTCGCCCGTAGTTTCACCGTAACCGGGGATGCTTTCCCTTTCCGTCATGTACGCCTTGCTGGGCGAGTTGGCATAAGCGGAATCTTTATTGCCGGTAACGCCGGTAAAGACATCATAATACGAAGTAAGTACGGTAATGTCGTCGCCCGAACGCATAGTAAACGACCGGTTGCTTGCCATAATGGACGGCGACTGGTTGGTAATGGTTATAACAAAAGTAAAGTACTGAGTAAACTCGCCTTTTCCGTCGAAGAATTTAAGCCTGAACCTATATTCGTTGATGGAAATGCTTTCGCCTTCGTATCTGGCCGTAGTACGGCGGTTGACGGTAAACGATATGTTATTGCTTGACGGCACTGTTTGACCGCCGATGGTATCCGTTTCCATCCACATAATGACATCGCGGTCGGTGCTGCCGCGCGGCGAAAAGCCGCCGCCGTTCCTGTAATAACCGCCGTCGGGATGTACACCTATATTATCGGGACGGTATCCCGTTTTATACTCGTCGCGGTCGAGCGGCGAATCGAGATAGTCGCCCGTTTCGCGCGCCACGCCGGCGGAATTGGTCTCGAAATAATATTTGGTAGCAAGCGTCGATAAACCGCCGTTATTTGTGGTAAACATATCCGGATCGTATACGATATCGTAAAGATTGATATTTACCGTATTACCTACTGCGAGATTTATTTTCAGTTCGCGTTCGTTGCCGACCTTATCGCCGACTTCTTTTAGGGTAGGCGCGCCGTTGATGATATTAACTCTGAATTCGAGCGCTACGTACGAACCGTCCCCCCATCCCAGGCCGCAACTGTCGTATATGAGCGTCTTGAACGGATAATAGACCTTTGTCGGATTTTTGACATCCGTTGCCGCTTCGGCATATTCGGCGACAAGTCCGCGTTCCGCATATATATCGATAACGTCCTGCTTAGTCGGCGACGAAATGTGCTTTTGCGTAAGTATCTCGTCGAGCGCAAACTCGTTTATATACGTTTTACGCATACCCATTATATTGAGCACTCTGCCGCCGTCGAGAAGCGCCGCATTAAAATAACTGCTGTACCCTTCCGTAGACGTGCCGTAAATACCGTCGTTCGGCTTAAACGTATTGGTGACGGCAGCCATTCCGTTTGCGATGTCATTCTTATCCACACGGAAATAATTTGCCATGGAATTTTGCGCCGAATCGGTCTTTACCGTATTCGCAAACCTTCCGCTTTCGTCCAATGCCGCTGCTCTGCGATGCGCGTCCGCGCCCAGATTGGTCCATGAATCCAGCTGTGCAAACGAATCGCCGCAGAAATACGCATAATCGCGGTAATTATCGGACGCCCAGTCGTCGTCCGTATAACCTATTTTTTCCGCGGCGGAGTACGAATGATTGGGAACGTTCTCCAAATCCTCGCTTGCCTTGGAACGGCGCGTCAGCGCAAACGTCTTACTTCCGGAAGACGGCATAGTAAGATCTACGTAATACGTATCTCCGTCGTATTTTACGGCATATTCGTTGTCGTCGTTATCAGCAAACAGATCCAACTGCGAATTTTGAATGTGGATATTGACCGAGACCGTACGCCTGTCTTTTTCGGGCGCATCGACGTCGACATCGTTATGCTGGCCGCTCGATTTAGCAAGTTTTAATGTTAGAGTCAGGTTACGCACACCCGTTCTTACGTTCTTTTTGGCGAAACGCAGTCCGAAATTATGCTCCTTGAGTTTTTCCGCCTGTTCCTCCAAATACAACAGTTTACCGTCGCCAATAAAGCTGTCGCCGTTTAGACAATTGCCGCTATCGTCCTTATATTTTTCGTACCCCATAAGGTTGCCCTTTCCGTCTACGGTGGGTACGGCGAGACGGTTGTTGTAATACGGTCGGCTGTATTCGCTGTATCTGTCGGTCAGAAACAGATCTTTGCTGCACTGTCCTTGAGTTATATCGTAATAGAACGTGTCTATATCGATATAAGGGTTCATGCTCAATCTGTTGGGATCGTCTGCTTTATTGCCGGACCAGCTCATGGTACCGTCCGAAAGGACTATCGAATCCGCGATCTTAGAAATATCGTCGAGCGAAACTACCGCACTGTTATTGCCGAAATCGTAGCCGACGTATTCGACCGGATAATTGACCATACCGACTTTTATCTCGCCTTCGGTGTTTGCGACAGGAGTAGCTATGGTTTGCAACAGTCCGAAATAACTCATCGGAACATATACGGGCGCGTACACGGGATGTTCGTTATCGGACGAAGTCTGCGATTCCACGACCGACGGTATTTCTATCGTCGAATTGTACTTGAATGCGCCGGCTATATCGGTTTCGCCGCCGTACTCCGTTCCGGCGTTAGTTCCGGCAAGCGTATTGTCGGGAGTGCCGGCGTTCCGACTTTTTATAAGTTCTGCGTCGGGATCGGACGAAAGTACGTTGCCGCTGTATTTAATATCGCCAAGCGTAGTCGGATACGTACTGGTAACATCGCCGTCGTATGTCGGGACATACGTCGTAGTGATTTTGTCGTCTGTATTGTAATAATCGACGACGTAATGGTCGTTATTCTTACCTATAAACTCGTCGAGCGAACGGATACCGGTCTGCGATATGTATTGGTACACTGTGGCTACGAGTCTACCGTCGACATCTATATTATCCAGTCTGCGGTCACTGTCGAACGCCGTGGTCTCGCCTGCGGTATCTCCGCCGAGCGCAGCAGAGTCGCGCACCGAAAGTTTTATACCGAGACGCTTATCCTGTTTAAAACCTTCCGTCGACTGAAGTTGCAGCGCCCATTCTTCAATTATCCACCGCCCTTCGACATCGAAACATGTTCTCATCAATGCGTCATCCGCAGGCAGTCCTGTCAATCTCCGCACCAAAGTTTCGCGTGCGATCCATTCCCCGTCTATAAAGAACCACAGCTCGGCGTTATAGTTTACCGGTGCACCGGGACTGCTGCCCGAACTGCCTATGGTAAACAGGACTACCGATGCCGGAGCCGCCGCAAAATCTATCGATTCACGCGTGATGCTCGGAACCGCCGCCGCAAGATTGGAAAGATCTTCGTTGAGATTTACGTATTCGTGAATACCGTCGGTAACTTTGCCTTGAGAGAGTATAGTCTTGTTATGAAAACCGTCTTCGTCGGATGCGATAACTTTTACATCATCGTCGGTGACGGGCGTACCGTGATCGCTTATCGGATTGTGTTCTTTAAGCAACAATTTGGCCGACTGCGACCCTGCTATATACCGATTATGCGTTATATCCGCGTCGTTTGTGGATTCTATAACCCAAAGCGGATTGTTACCGTCAAAACCGTCGGTCTCGGAAATGTTAAGCGCGGGAAGCGAGTTTAAAACTTCCACTTGAACGTAACCCAGCGAAATACCGCCGTTGTTATCGTTGACAAAGAAATATACAAATACACCGCTCGCCAGCGCTTTTGTGGAACTGACTGCAGATACGGACAGCGCCAGACGCGAAACCATAGTTGCCGTAACGTAATCTGTAAGCGGATTGACACCGTCCGTAAGCCATTCGGGACGAATAAGGTCGCTGTCGAACGATTCTAAACCGCGTATATTGATAAGTTCACGGGTATTTGCAAGAAGCACGCCGCGCGACGTCAAAAATTCGGGAGCGTCACCGTCGTGGTCTGTCATAAGTCCGGTTTTACCGTCGTTGCCGTTCGCCGAAAACACAACGGTGGAATCGACTACTTTGTCACCGACGGGAACTACGGCGAGTTCTTTGAAATAATACGGATTTTTGATCGTCGGTTTGGTATTTACGACCTCTATCTCGATCCGCAACGTAAAGCAGGCGTTACCGTCCGAAGAATCGCCGTAACGGTCACGCACGGTCAATGTTACGACCGCCGGCTGAACGGTACGTTGCACGGCGGAAAACATTACGAAATCCACCGGATAATCGTCGCTGCCTACCTTGACCTTGTTACCGTATACGGCGCTTATATAATTGGTCGTATTGGAAGCGTTTGCAATAATATTGTTATATGACGACGGATCAAACGTATAAGCATCGTTCCCGTCGCCCGTGCGCGCAAAGAATAGTCCATCGGTAAAAACAGAGGCGTTTTGTGTGAACGCCGTACCGAAAGCGGTACCGTCCGCCGCAGCGCTCGCTTTTTTGACCGCAGCCGGTCTTTTTACCTTATCGAGAAGGGTTGTGACATTGCTTATATACGTGCCGCCGTAACTGTTCGTGTCGAACAATCCGTTGAACTGTTTTTCGCCTGAAGCAGTGCCGTTGACCGTAAAGATACCGTTGCCGTACGTTCCGTTAAAGCCGTTGAGCGTAAAACCGGATGCCGGGCTTACCGCGCCTGACTTCATAAGGTCGTAATCGAACGCTATATCGTACGGTGTCACTATAAACGAAGAGCCCAGAGGTATCTTATACGTAAGCGTAGGAGTATTGACGTCGCCGCCGTATTCGTACGTACTGTACGCGCCGTCGATATCGCGGTTACCGTATGTCGCCACTCCTCCGTCCTGCGAATTTTTGATATTCGGCGCGGTATTGGCAACGCGTATAGCGATATCTACCGCCGCAGATGTTTTGCCGGACGCATCCGTAACAGCTACGTTGGCATAGAAATATCTGTTCATAGTTGCCGATTTGAGCGTTATTTTTAAGCCTTTTGTTATATAAAAACCGCTCTCGTCCGAAGCCGTTTCCAAAGGGATATACTTAAATCCGTTGGCGTCTGCGCTTCCGTTACCGGCTATCACACGGCCGCCGCCGAATGCACCCGACGCGAATACGGTCTGTTCGATATATATATTTATATATTCCGCCTTGATATAACGGTTTTCGGGGGCATTGGGATCCGATCCGTCGTACCCTTCCTCGCTGACGCTTTTTACTATGCTTTCGAGCGTAGTGCTGTCGGACAGTCGTAAAAATTCGTTGAGCTTGCCGCTGCGCGCAGCCAAACCGTCGGCGACCGTAAAGTTATCGCCGTCGAGCGCCAACGGCTGTAAGCCTTCGGTCGTAAGCTGTCCGTCTTTTTTATACTTACCGATCACGTGCGAACCGGCTACGTTTACAGCCATAGGCGCAAAGTAGAACGATTGATCTTTCGTTCCTGCGGCTTTGGGATACAATGTGGATTTAGCTTGACCCGTTATACCGGAATTGGGATCGGTTACCGTTGCCACCGGCCCGTACGACGTGTCGTTGCCGTTGCCGTCGTAACCTATTCGGAACGCCAACGGCAGCCATATACCGTTATCCGCAGTATCGCGCATATCGCGTATATGCAACATCAAATAAAAATGTCCGGGAGCGGTAGACGAGCGCGATTGAGTATACTGAGAAAAGCTGGAACGCAAACCCGTCACCGTTATTACATCGTTTGCGTACGTAAAACGCATAAACGCCTGTTCGACGGAAGTTCCCGATACGGGTACGGTCTGATTGTAAACAATAGCATCGTTAAATCCGGTAGCCATGTCGGTCTGCGCGGTGCTCGCAAACGTATCGGACGTTATATTCCCTTTATTATAATAATTGGCATTGGGCGCGGCAGGCGTGATCGCGGCATTCTGCTTGCTCAAAAGATAAAATTCGTTTTTGGGCAATATCACTTCGGTTATCGAATGCGTCGCACTTGTGATCCCCGACGGAGCGTCCGCATCCGAAAAATAAGTATTAAGCGATATAGCCTGCGTCTGTCCTACACCGAGTGAAACGACGTTGGTCTGTCCCGACTTCAATACAGGACGGGTGTTTTCCATTTTAAACACTATTTCAAGCGAAATAGTACTGATATTAGGCACTGTATTGGGATTTGAAGTGCCGTATGCCGTATTCTTTTCGACTACGTACAGAGTTACCGGCAATACCTGATAATTCGGATCGGGAGTAAGACACGACAATGTGATCGCTCTGTAAGCGTTGGGTATTGCCCCCTTGCTCGCGTTGTATGCGGTAACGGCGCTGCCGTTATCCACCTCTTGTATCTTGTATTTTCTTGCAGAACCGGTTATAGCCGTAGTCGAATTTATGGAAATAAGCGCTTCGTCGTAGCTTACTACACCGTTAAGCAGACTTGCCGCCGTTATCGTAGTATAGGGCTGACCGATGACCAGCGCCCTGTTTATAAACAGCGTATTTCTGCCCTGCCCGTTCGGATTGTAAATTCCGGTCGCATCCGCAGGGTTCTGAGGCGGAGAAGTTATATTTGCGGAAGCGCCGACAAGCGTATTACCGGTAGTGCCCGTTTTTAAACTGACCGTATTTGTACTTACGGTTACCTTAAACGAAACCGTACAAATACCGCGGTTTGACGTAGATCCGAAATTATCTCTTACTTTACTATAAAGCGTTATCTGACCGTTTGCGGTACTGCCGTCCACACCGCTACGCGGATACAAAATACAACCCGTAAGTTTAGCCTGCTGGGTACTGTTCCAAGTCCATGTAAAATATTTGCTTGCCGAGACCGTACACGCCGAATTTATAAATAAACCCGTATTGGCACTTTGCGTCATCGTGTCGTAGCTACCTGCCGTTCCGTTGGTAAAATACAGCGCCGAGCCTTCGGGATCGGTAGCAAGTTCGCTCGCCGTTACAGTAACGGTGCTCGTCGATCCGCGCGGATTGATCGTTTTGGAAACGTTTGCTTTTGCGGTAGGCGGACTGTTTACGCTAATCGCCGTGATACGAGCAAGCCCTGCAGCCGCTCTATTTCCGGATGTTCCGCCGATACTTGTAAGAGTATTTTTTACATAGCCGGAACCGCCGCCGCCGCCTTTGTCGTCGACGACCGAACCGTCCGTAGTTACACCGCAACCGCCGTAATAACCGCCGCCGCCGCCGCCGCCCCAGTTGCCGTCTCCGCCTTTCGATCCCGGTCCTCCCTGTCCGAAAGAACCGCTTTGACTTCCGGAACTGTGACTGTTGTTAGGCGCGCCGTGCGGTCCGCCGGTACCGCCGCCGCAGCCGCCCGTACCGTAGCTGGTGGACGGACAAGCGCCGCCGTTGGCGTTGCCGCCGCCACCCGGTCCGCCTGCTCTGTTTTGAGCGCCGCCGCCGCCGCCGCCAACGATAAGAATCGACCCGGTGTTTCCGGAAAGCGAACTCAACGCACCGTTAGCCGTTGCTATATGCGTAGCGCCGCCGCCGCCGCCGCCGTTATATCCGCTTGCGCCGCCGCCGTTGAAACCGCCCGCATTTACGGCAGACGACGTACCGCTTCCTGCGGTCCCCGTGCTGCCTACATAGATATATATTTTCTGTTTTGCACTTGTAACCTTATATGTACCGAATGAGTAACCGCCGCTTCCGCCCGTACCTCCGGCCGACGAATTAGCGCCTTTTGCTCCGTAAACTTCCAGTTTATACGTACCCATCGGAAGCTGAACACTGTAACTTCTGCCTGCCGAATATTCCAGAATATCGTTATTCAATATCTGTCCGGTAAGATCGCCGGTTTTATTCGTATATGTTGCAGACGTTCGTACGCCGTCCTGCGTCGCACCGGCATTAGCAAGCGGCATCGATCTGTCGTAACACAATGCAAACGTCACAGTTACCGCCAACGCCGTAACCAATGCCGCCGCGAGTATCACCGCTCTTCGCCACATTCCTGATTTTTTATCCGTACTGTTTGTATGGGATCTCATACACACACCTCTTTCGGCTTTTTATCTGTTAACAATTTGTTCATAATTACATGGATATACATAATAATATTAACAATTTGTTCATAATTTGTCAATACTTTTAAGGTAATTTTATAAGATCGGAGCGTAAAATAAGCGAATTTTTATTATAATACACTGTGTACAAAAGATTTATAAGTCGGGACGTGTACGGTATTCGACAAAAACGACTTCAAAAAACGTTTTTGCATTGCCTAATTATTACCGCAAAGCGCAAAAAAACATTGACACCGACGTATTTATAATGTATAATGATACAAAGTTAGAGGTGCGCAATGGCCGAAAGCGACTTGATTCGCGGAAATGTGGATACCGTTATTTTAAAGGTGCTGTACGAAGGCGACCGTTACGGTTATGATCTGATAAAACAGATCAATGCCAGAAGCGACGGACAGTGGGAGATCAAACAACCCACTGTATACGCATGTCTTAAAAGATTGGAAAAACAGGGTTTCATATCGTCGTATTGGGATTCGTCGGAATCCGACGGCGGCAGACGTAAATACTATTCGCTTACGGAAAGCGGAAAAGAAGTATTTTTAAAATACAAAAACGAGTTCGAGCGCGCGACTTCGCTGTTCGGCGAACTTATTTCCGGTTCCGACTCCCCTGTTTTTATACAGACCGCAGACGATTATTCTGATGTGGAAGAAGAAAGTTACGCAGTGCCGAAACGCCGT
The DNA here is from genome assembly GCA_910585055.1 of uncultured Christensenella sp. Classification (GTDB taxonomy): domain Bacteria; phylum Bacillota; class Clostridia; order Christensenellales; family Pumilibacteraceae; genus Anaerocaecibacter. Next base: position 16,623 of record CAJUBY010000028.1, read on the forward strand.
CCCAGACCGAAACAGAAAAAACCTCGGCAGGATATCGCGTCGGCGTCCATATCCGCAGCGTCGGCAAATCAAGGATCGGTAGCGACCGACAAAACCGGCGAGCAAAACACGGCGCCCGAGACTCCTCGTGATATATTCGAGCTGCTAAACGCCAACGAAACGGCTGAACACAGCGAACACGTGATTCAAAACGAACATACCGACTCCGATACCGCGGAACAAACGCGTAACGACGCGTCGGCAAGGGCAGCTCTCGATCCGCGTTCCATAATAGAACATTATTATGCGGCGGAAACCGGCGAAAGCTATTCCGACGCTCACAAAAAAATAGATATCGTCGATACCTCGCCGTCGGTGCGGTATACTGCGGTGCAAAGACAGCAACCCGTCCTGCTCGAGCGTCAATCCGCATTATCGGAAGAACGCATCGTAAAACCGGCGCCGGTCGCCGAACGTCCGGAAACTTCGCCGGTCGTCGCGCGCAAAGCGGAAGTACCTGCGCAAAGCGAGCCGGCGGACCCTCCTCCGCCTACGATATATGCCGCGCAAGAAGAAAGCGATGCCAGGCGCGAGTATAAGACCGTACTGGAAGAGCTTGTGGACAAGTTCGAAATGGCTCCGCCCAGTATGAGGACGGCAACCGAGGAAGTTCCGGCGGTCGAGCAAGCAGCTACGGAAAGCGCAGCGGAAACGGCGGACGGCAAACTGTATAAGGTAGAACGCGCCGTGCGTGAACTCGGCAACGATGTTACCGTGCGCACACACAACGATTCCGCCAAAGAATACGCCAATAAAAACTACTATTACAGCAACCGTCTTATGATAACGCACTATACCGCGATGTGCGCGTCGATGTTCATAATAGGACTCGCGCTGTTCCTTACCTTCTATATGGGACTCGGTATGCGTATGCCGTACGATTATATACTGTATATTTCGGCTGGTCTGTTGCCTATAGCGATGTTTATTGTCGCCGTTATCAATTTTGCCGGCGAACCCAATCAAAAGAAGCGCATAAACGTAAACTTTAAATTCTCTATAATAATACGCTGCATAATAATGCTGCAAGTCGCGGTCATAATATACTGCCTTAATCTGATATGGGGAATGCCCGTGGGATTTTCCGTAAACTATATCCCCTCCTTAGTCATCCCCTGCGCATATGCACTGTTCATCCCGATAAGTCAAGTGATTTTTATGAACCTTTTGAAATCGGGCAATTACTCCGAATTTACAGAATAATCGGTAAATACGAAAGAAGTCAAAATGAGCTCGTACTTCGACGAACGCAACGAAAAAACATTGGCGGAGATCGACGCCGTACTCGACACATTGCCCGACTTTGCACGGGAATTCAACGTCGGTATATCCATGCGAACGATGCCGCTGACAAGGCTCGGATATCTAAGAGATATTCGGGTCTTTTGCGATTATCTTTCCAAAAAAAAGTTTAAAGGAACGGATCCCGCCGACCTGACCGTGGACGATCTTGCCAAGGTAACGCCCGCCGACGTGGAAGCTTTTATCGACTATCTGTCATCGTACACGGTAAACGGAAAGAAACATATTTGCAAAGAACATGCGAAAGAACGCAAGGTCTCTTCGCTACGTACACTGTTCAAGTATTTTTACAAACGCGAAAAACTCGGAAACGACGTTATGACAAAAGTCGATTCACCGAAAATTCATCTGAAACCGATAGTCAGGCTGGACGTCAACGAAGTAGCCGATATACTGGACGAAGCCGAATCCGGCGACAGTCTTACCGGCAGGCAGAAAAGCTTTCACGACATTACGGCGGTACGCGACGAAGCGATGCTATCGCTGTTTCTAGGTACGGGCATTCGAATAAGCGAATGCGTAGGGCTCGATCGCAACGACATTAATTTCGAAGACAACAGCTTTGCCGTCACGCGTAAAGGCGGAAACACATCTGTCCTGTATTTCTCGGAAGAAGTGGCTGACGCGTTACGCCGCTATATCGACTGGTTGGACGGTCAGATCACAGATAAAACACCGTTCGGAAAACGCATTTACGACCGGGACGCACTGTTTATATCCAACAAAGGCGGACGCATGACACCGCGCGCCGTTCAGCTTATGGTAAAAAAATACGCCAAAGCAATTACGCCGTTTAAAAAAATAACTCCTCATAAGCTCCGCAGTACTTACGGTACAAATCTGTATCACGAAACCCACGACATATTCGTGGTTGCCGACGTACTCGGACATAAAGACGTAAATACCACACGCAAGCATTACGCCGCAATGAGCGAAGACATACGTAAAGACGTAGTAAACAAAGTAAAACTCCGCGATAAAGACGGCGACGGCGGCGAACAATGACGGACGTCTGTTATATAGTGAACGATCCCGAACGTGCGCTCATCGCCGATTTGTTTCTCGATTTTCTGGGACTTGACCGCGCTTCGCAAAGTTACCGCCGCATTAGAAACGCTGTGTTGTTACTGTCCGTCGATATCAACGATTTCGAAACGGCGTGCGGCAAGATAGCAGAACTCGAAAATACATCGCAGTCCGATATAGCACACGATATAAAACACACTTTATGCGGTCTCGGCTCACCTGTCGACGAGCTGTTCGACAGGCGGTACGGCACGCCCTACCGAGACGGTACCGGCGGTATCGGATTTATGCCGCATACCAAAGACCATGCGGATACCGTCGCATTTCTAGGCAAAACTCTGCTCTATATAATGAGATCGAATTATATTTGATACCAAAAAAGAACGGACATATTCGTTCCGTTCTTTTTGCTTATACTCATTAAAGATCCGCTATTACGTTTCCGTGTGCGGAATTGCGTAGCTAATTTACAGCTTTGGTATCTATCTCATCTCGTATTTTTGCGTAAAATTCGCCGAAACTCATTTTACCCATATCGTCGTTGCGGTGGCGCACGGACACAACGCTCTCCTCCGCTTCCTTATCGCCTATTATGAGCATATACGGCACCTTATCGACCTGCGCCTCGCGTATTTTATATCCTATCTTTTCGTTGCGGTTGTCCGCCGTCGCCAGTATTCCGCGGCGCTTGAGTTCTGCGGTTATTTCATTGCATTTTACCGCAGTACGTTCCGTAAGCGAGAGCACGCGCACCTGCTCGGGCGATATCCAAAGCGGAAACGCGCCGCCGAATTTTTCTATCAGCAAAGCGAGCGTACGCTCGTAGCAGCCTATAGAGCTGCGGTGGATTATATACGGAGTCTTTTTTTCGCCGTTTTCATCAACATAAGTCATATCGAAACGTTCGGCAAGGAACATATCGACCTGGATAGTAAGCAATGTATCGACTTTTCCGTAAACGTTTCTCGACTGTATATCGAGTTTGGGACCGTAAAACGCCGCTTCACCTATTCCTTCGACATACTCGACGCCGAGATCGTCGAGTATATGTTTCATGGTTTCTTCCGCTTCCTTCCACTTTTTGGGCTCGTTGATATATTTTTCCTTGTCTTTGGGATCCCAACGCGAAAACCTGTAAAATATATCGTCGCGCAGACCGAAAGTATTGAGCATAAATTCGCAGAGATCCAAACACCCCTTAAACTCGTTTTCCAACTGCTCCGGCGTACATATTATATGTCCGTCGGCAAGCGTAAACTGTCGCACGCGTATAAGACCGTGCATTTCGCCGCTGGCTTCCTTGCGGAACAGCGTGCTTGTTTCCGCATATCTGCACGGCAGATCGCGATAGCTTTTTAACCCGTTTTTATATATCATATATTGAAACGGACACGTCATAGGACGAAGTGCAAGCACTTCGTCGTCCATAACTTCGTCGCCTATAATAAACATGCCGTCGCGGTAATGATCCCAGTGCCCGCTGAGTTTGTACAGATCGCTCTTTGCCATATACGGCGTTTTGGTGAGCATATATCCGCGGCGCTCTTCTTCGTCTTCGACAAAACGCTGCATTATCTGCATCATTTTAGCGCCCTTGGGCATTAAAAGCGGCAGTCCCTGTCCTACGCGCTCTTCGGTCATAAACAGCTGCAGATCTCTGCCGAGTTTATTATGGTCGCGTTTTTTCGCTTCCGCGATCTTCGCCAAATACTCCTCGACTTCCGATTTCTTTTCAAACGCGACGCCGTAAATACGCGTGAGCATTTTATTGTGCTCGTCGCCTTTCCAGTACGCGCCGGCAAGCTGAACGAGCTTTATATGTTTGACCTTTCCTGTGCTGGGCAAATGCGGTCCGCGGCACAGATCGACGAAATTACCCTGACGATAAAACGTTATCTTGCTGCGCGCAGGCAATTCTTCTATAAGCTGCATTTTATACGATTCGTTATAGCCTTGCATCTGCGACAACGCCGCTTTGCGCGTAACGACCTCGCGCTCTATAGGAAAATCCGCCGCTATGATCTGCTTCATTTCGTTTTCGACTGCCTCGAGATCGTCCATCGTGATGGCAAACGGCAAGTCTACATCGTAATAAAAGCCCGTCGCCGTAGCAGGACCGATTGCAAGCTGCGCCGCAGGATATACGTTTTTTATTGCCTGAGCGAGTATATGCGACGCGGTATGCCGGTAAATCTCCCGCCCTTCTTCGTCGCGGTATGTCAATATCTCCAATTTGCAATCGCTTTCTATCGGACTTTTAAGATCGATAAGTTCGCCGTTCGCCTTGGCGGCAAGCGCGGCGCGCCAAAGATTTTCGCTTATGTTCTTTGCGATCTGCTCGGCTGTAGTTCCGCGTTCCGCATCGATAACGCTGCCGTCTTTAAGTGTTATATTCATAACTCCTCCGAAAAAATAAAAACGCCTTAACATACGTTAAGGACGATTTGCTGTCGTGGTTCCACCTTACTTCGCGTCGGCACGCCGAACGCCTTGTTTCTTGCATACGGCAAGCCGCTTCCTGACTGCAACGGCGGTTTCGCTTGGCGTAGGTCATACAGGGTTTTCAGCTGCTCCCTGCTCTCTGCAAATCGCATACGCGGCTACTTGTCCGTTCCGGAATATTAGATTATTCAAATTTTACCACCGCGCGGCGGTTTTGTCAAGCAATTCGGCATGATAATTATTAAAACATCGGCACTGAAAATCAGTGTGCCCTGCGTTTTTCGATCTTGGATTTGATACCGCTTACGACTACAAACAGAACAAACAGCAAGCATGCTATCGAAATCCATACAGGTATCCCCCAGCCGCTGAACGGAATAACGCCGCTGCCCAGATATGCCGTAAGACCTATCATTACCGGACGAGTTATAAGGCAGATAACAGTAAAATAAGCATACGACATGGTTGTTATCCCTGCTATCATGCAAAGCATATCGTCCGGAAACGCCGGGAACAACAGCATTATTATAAATAGGAACCTGCCCTTTTCGTTGAGGATAGCCGCGTACTTTTCGGTATTTTCCGCACCGAACATCCAGTTGCACAGCTTACGTCCGAATACTTTACCCAACATAAACGATATAAGCGAACCGATGATCGTACCTATGACCGAAAGCAGAAAACTGTATGTCGCACCGTATATCGCAACTCCCAGCAATATAGTCACCGCTTCCGGTATGGGCAGTACCACGACTTGGAATACGGTAAGCCCTATAAATATGGCGACGCCCCAAAATCCGCTGCCGCGTATGTACTCCGCAAGCGCGTCGAAATCCTCGAACTTATCGCTCAGTCCCGTCGCGGTATACGCTACGTAACCGCACACTACAGTTATTATAAGCGCAACGGCAACCAACAGCGTACGGGAAACATGACTGTGTTTTTCGGCGTCCACAATACAGTAAAGCGGCGCGCAGACCGATACAGCCGCGACGGAAATGTAATACATTACCGGGCTTCTTCCGCGCATATATATTTCGCACAGTATTGTCATACCTATGCACAAAATGCAGACAGCGATCTTACAGACGGCAGTCTTGTTTACAGCCTTCACATATATATTATATGCACGTTCGGGAAATTTATAGTGGTAACGCCTTCAAAGCTTGGTTATTTCCTCACGCGCTATCTTATCGCATTTGTTATTGTACTCATTGTCGGCATGTCCCTTTACCTTGATAAAAGTAACTTCATGCCGTTTCATTTCTTTTAAAAGTTCCAACCAAAGATCCTTGTTTTTAACGGGTTTATTGTCCGCGGTGGTCCAGCCGCGCGCCTGCCAGCCGCGCAGCCAACCCTGTTCTACCGCATTTACAAGATAAGCGGAATCGGAATACAGCCTGACCGCGCATCCGTACTTAAGCGCGGCAAGCCCTTTGACCGCCGCCAAAACTTCCATCCGGTTGTTTGTAGTTTCCGCATCGCCGCCCGACACCGTTTTTTCCGAACCGCCGCAAAGCAGAACGGCGCACCAACCTCCCTTACCGGGATTGCCGCTGCATGCTCCGTCGGTATAAATATCCACAGACCGTAATTTGTTATTTATATCCATAATACCCGTCTCCGATCGTCCGGTCTCGCCGCACCGGACAGAACTTATATTTTTTTTGTAAAACACGCTTAAATCATTGACTTCGCCGTAACGAAATGATAATATGTATATGTTTAGGGGCGTAGCTCAGTTGGTAGAGTCGCGGTCTCCAAAACCGTTGGTCGCGTGTTCGAGTCGCGTCGCCCCTGCCAAACACAACCCACCCACAGGGTGGGTTTTTGTTTGCACGGGGCACAGACGAGAACTGCGCCGCATGATCTCTTTATCCGGCTCCCATTTCCGTAAAAGAACATTTAACTGCATTCCCGGAAAAACTCTTTTCGGCGCATTGTTCGCCGGACGCTCGGCTTTAGCCGAAGTCCGCACGCGATTTCCGCGTGCATTCGCGTCGCCTCATATTACACGTCCACACCGTCGTTTTTGTTTGCACGGGGCACAGACGAGAACTGCGCCGCACTATCTCTTTATCCGGCTCCCATTTCCGTAAAAGAACATTTAACTGCATTCCCGGAAAAACTCTTTTCGGCGCATGTTCGCCGGACGCTCGGCTTATGCGTTCGACCTTAATGATATAATATAAAAATCGAAAACGGCATCAATGCACCGCTTTCGATTTTATCATTTTTATCGAGCGAAGTCAATCGTAATACTTCGTTATGACGGAATGCAATCTATGATCACGTACGTTTTGTGCCGCGGAAGATATACGAGCGGATAACGCGCGTCCAGACTTTGTATCCGGCGTCGGTCAAGTGCATATTATCGGACTTAAAGTATTCGGGTATAGGATTGCCGTTTCTTATAAGTTCGGATTCCAGATCTATTATCGTCACCCAATCCGTCTGCGCGCCGAACTGCTTCATACCATCTATCAATTTTCCGTACTCCACAGTATACTTACCGTTTGAGTAATTGTTGGGAACGGGCATACTCAAGATATAATAAATTTCCGCTTGAGGGAAATCCGTATGCATCCTAGTAAGCAGCTTTGCCAATTGTCCGACGGTATCGGCAGCGCTGTCGCCGCCGTTGACGTTGTTTCCGCCAAGGAACATCACTATCTTGCTCGGCGCAAACGGTTTGACCAAGCGGTCGTAAGCATACATCCAGTCCGCAACTTTCGTGCCGCCAATTCCGACATTATAGCCTAAAATATCACTGCCGAGATCTTCCTGCCATGTATACCAATAATCTATGGAACTCGACCCTACGAGCAATATACCGCCTTTCTCCGCGTTTTTATACTGTTCCGCAAGCGCCGCTATACGGCCTTCGTACGGAGAAACATATTCGTGTTCTTTCATATCCGCCGCAAAATCCTTTACCGCTTGTTCGTCTGTTTCCGCAAAAATGCGTGTCAGTTTTACAACACTGTTTTTACCGCCGAGCAATACAACCGCGTCGGCTGTCATGTTTTTGTAAGTATGCCATACGTAACCGTCTATCAGAAACGAATACTTACCATTCTCGTTGACTACCGTAAAATTGCAATATGCCGTATTCCCGGGATGAGGCGAAACTATATGACGGTAACCACCCCAATTTTCTCCGTCTGTCGAAGTCTCCGTAAACAGCTGAAATCCCAGTTGCGATTTATTGTACTCCAGCACGTAACGCGCATATCTTCCGTTACCGCCGACTATGATCTCGCTCTGTCCCCAGTCTTCGCAGTCGAACAGCTCCGCCGTACC
>CAJUBY010000029.1 GCA_910585055.1 uncultured Christensenella sp.
ATGCACCCCAAAAGTTAGACAAAACTTACGGAGGTGCATTCCCCTTCGGTATGACAGGATTTTATATTACAGACCGAGTTCTTTTATCCACTCGCGCATATCGTCGAGCGTTACGCCGCCGTTCATAAGCTTTCCGGGCAACCATTTTGTTTCTTCGGAACATTTTGTCCTCAGTACAGCTTCCGCTTTTTCAATGCCGCTGCTACCGCTGGTAGCAAACGGTATGACCGTCTTACCGGAAAAATCGTAGCTCTGCAAAAATCCGTTGACGATCGTCGGCGCAAGGTACCACCATATCGGGAACCCTAAAAACACGACGCCGTATTCGTCCATGTTCTCCGCTCTTTCCGCTATTTCGGGCGATTCCATAGTACGCATCTCGACCGACGTACGGCTGTTTTTGTCGTTCCAATCGAGATCGGCTTCCGTATAGGGCACCGCCGGTTTAATAGCAAACAGGTCGGCGTCGGCAGCTTTGGCAAGCTGTTTTGCGATCATTGCGGTATCTCCGCCGCACGAAAAATACGCTACAAGTTTTTTATCGTTCATAAATATCTCCTGTTTATTTCCAAAGCACGACGTGGTCTATATTTGCCGTACCGTTGTTACAACGTATTTCGACGGAGTGTTCGCCTTCGCTCAGCTGTTCGGAAAGGAAAACAAGCTCCGCATCCGACTTATCTCCGCCGAGCGCGACCGAAGCCGCTTTTTTGCCGTCGATATAAACGTCGAAGCCGCCGTAATTCGTACCTTTATACGCAAACAGAGCTAGATACGATCCGGCAAAGCCGAATTTGAGAGTCGCGTTGTTTTTGCCGTTGTACAAATGTCCGTAGGTATACAGCCCCGATTCGATCTTCCAATCGCCGTCGTAGCGGAACATTTCGTTGTCCGCTTCGAATACCTTGCCGCCGGGGATCGAGAATACATGATCGAATGTCATAGACGTCATAGCGAACCGACCGTTATCCGATTGGGTAACGGTGAGTTTATAGTACCTGAACGTAACGTCGCTACCGAGATCGAGCGACGCGTTTTTATTTTTATACGTTACACCGGTAAACTCTTTCGTATACACAACGACGTTGTTTTCGTCTTTCAACTCCAGCGAAAAAGTTTTGGGCAAACCTATGTTCGCCATGTTTTTTTCGGACCAGCCGAACAGGTTGAATCTGTTGGCATTTACGGTTTTGCCCATATCGACATTGATATAGAACGGATTGCTTTCGGACAAGTAGAAACTTTTTGCGGTGTGTACCCAAGTATCCGATCTGCCGTCGAACAAGTGCGACAGGTCATACCAGCCTTCCGCAACGTTTTCCGTCCACGGACTGTAATTTGTTTCGCCGACCGTCGGCTTTACATCCAATTGGGTCGTATTCGTATAATTGTATTTGTAATCGCGGACATAGAAATATTCTGACGTAAAGTCTTCCGCCTTTACCTCATAGCTTGCACGGTAAGCGTTGGCATAAGAGATGCTTATTGTCTCCTGCGGATTTTCTATGATGTTTCCGTTACCGTCGACAAGATTGCCGTCCTCGTCGAGAGTACCCTGCGGCGGCACGAACTGCCCCCATCCAACACCGATAAACGCGTTTGTACCACCTTTATGCGTGCTCTTTAAAACAGCCTTAAAATACACCCAATCGCCTGCCTGAAGCTGTGCAAAGTCGTGATACGTGCTTTCGTCGGTATAAAAATTGGCGTGCGTCGCATCGGTTTTTACCGTCGCCGCAAGAGTATAATCGCCGTCCTCGTTTATCGAGGTGTACAGCGCGCAGTCCCAGCGACCGCGCAGCGCGATCCTGTATTTAGCGGTTTCGTTAACGTGTATCTTGCCTTTTATTTCGTAGAACGTATTGTCGGGAAGCAGTTCCTTCGACCAGATCTCGGTATTGCCGTTCTGAACCGGATTGACGTTATCTACCGTTTCCTTTACCGTATAACCGGAATAATTCGATTCGAAAGCCGCCGTCGCGCTCTCGGGAACGTTCTGTTCGTCGAAGGAGTATATCGTGCGTTCGAGCATGGTCTTGTTCATCTCGTACGACTGTTTGAACTCGAGCACAAGATCGACGTCGTCCACTTTGAACGCACCGTCGTCTTTGATTATTTCTATCGTGACTATCATCTTGCCTGATTCCATATGGTCGGGATCGGGCGTGTAAGTAAACGTATCGTTTGTCTTTTTTACGAGCGTGCCGTACTTAGGCGCGATGACTTTTTTAACTTGATACGAAAAACCTTTGGGGATCACGACGCTTCCGCTCTCATACATGCCGTTATTCGAATTGTACGGACGCATATCCACATCGAATGCTTCGCCGTGCTTTATCGTATACGGGCGCATGGTAGTGATATACTTCTTTTCGCCGTCGTACATGTAGCTTCTGCCGGTCTGATACACCGACGATACGGGCACGAACATGGGATAATCCTTCTGTTCCGTTTTAAGCGGAGAATAATCGTTACCGTTACCGGAAAGCGAATACACCTTTGCCAGCTCCAGGAAATACGTCATATTGTTGTGCGTGACGTCTCCCCATTTACGGAAATACGACAAACCTCTGCCGCCTAGCGATGCCGACATAAACGCCCGTTGCCCGAAATTGTGCAAAAGCGTGGCGTACATTGCAAGTCCGTTCGTACCGCCGATATCGCCTGTATTTACCTTGTTAAGCGCCCACGGCGCACTTGTATAGCAGTTCCAGCCGGAAAGTCCGCCGCCGCCGAACGAACCCATCTGGCGCGCCGCGGAAATATTGGTAAACAGACTGTATTCTACAAGCGATATTGCGTTGTTTGTAACTTCGCCGTCGTTTCCGTTACAGCCGTAACCTTGAAAATTATGGTTGTATTCGTGTATGTTGCCCCACGCTCCGCCCCTTACAAAGCCGTCATAATTGAGCGAACCGCTCATCCATCCGTACGGACAGTTGACGGACATTTGACTGGGGAACGCGACAGCGGCGCCTGCCGCCACAAACGCATCGTATAAAAAGACTATACCTTGCTTTACGCGCTGAGTGGAAACAAGCGATATCTTTTCCCAAAGCACCGCGGCTTTATAGATATTATCGTAACTCGTATTTCCCGCGGCGCTCTTCGGTCCCGAATGCAGAACTCCAAGCTCACGCACTTCTAGATCGAAAAACGGAGTAGACGACGCGAGGTTTTCCGCGTACTCTTCCTGCGTTGTATAACCGAGAATAAAATGCGCATAACGCACGCCGCCCGATATAGTAACGGAAAATTTTACGTTTTCGTTACATACATATATCGGTCCGCCTACAAACGAGCCTACATATCCCGTATAAACTCCGCGCACGCTGTCGTATTCGCACGTAGTCTTATCCAAAACAAGCGTGTTAAGAATGACCGGCATACGGTTGATACCGCGCGCTTTCCAAATATTATTGGCTTTATTGTTATAAAGCGCCTGACCCACATGTACGACTATACCGCCCGTCGCTTCCATGTCCGCTTCGGTCAATTCCACCTTTACGACCTCGCCTGCCGGCGCAAACATACCGGTAACGTTATACGATGTATAACCGCGCGGCGTATATGTAAGTTTTTTGGCAATGCCGGGTTCGTCGTCCGATACATTGCCCAAATACATTCCGACCGAAGCCGTATGTTTATACAGATCTCTTCCCGTATCTTCGCCGTTGAGTAAAAGATTTCCGTCGCGGTCGATCTTATTGTACGTGCCTTTGGGAAAACCGTCGCTGCCTATACGGGTGTTTATCGAACAAAGCGTCCAGCTCTCGCCTATAACGGCGATTTTTTGCGCTTCGCTATAATTAGCGGTATATCCGTATTTTGGATATTCTTTTACAGTCCCGTTGCTTACAAGTCCGCCGTCCGATGTTTCGGTCGGGATATTCCGCCTCACTTCGCCGAGATATTCCGCTTTATAGCCGACTTTGGTGCGGTTTTTGTAGGCATTTTCAAACGACCCTACGCCCAAACCGCCGCCGACTGCAAATTCGTTGTCGCTCGGTCTTTCGGTTTGCGAGTAAGCCCCGTCCTTATACGGATCGATACTTACATCCACAGGCTTTAACGTCGGACGCGCCTGATCGGACGCGCCGTTACACGAAACCAGTATGACCGTAAGCACGATAACTACCGCGACTATTACAGCCGCCGCTATAAATATAAGTTTCTTTCTGTCGAGCTTGGTCTTAGCCGCAGCGACGCCGCTTTTCGACCCGGCGCTGTTTTTAGCGTGTATTTCTTTTTGCGCACCCGGAGCGGCGGCTCTTTTATCCTTATCGGGCTTAACAGCTTTCGGCTGTTCGCGCTTGCTTTCGTGTTTTACTTCTTTGCTCGCCGCTGTTTCGGCATCCGCATTATGCGGTTTCGTTGCCGACGGTTTTGACGCCGACGCGACGGGCCTTGCCGAAGTCTGCGATGACGTCGGTCTTACGGGCGCTGCCGAAGCAGGTTTTTCCCGATGATTGGGCGCCGCCGAGCGCACAGGAGCTTGTTTGACCTGCGATGCGTCGCGCTTTACCTGTGCGGTTACAGGCTTGACTGTCGATGTGGTTTTTGACGCAGTCGCGGTTTTTGCCGACTGCGATACCGGCTTCGCCGCAGGCGTGTTGCGCGCCGCAGGCTGTTTTACCGACTGAGTCGATGGCTTTACCGGAGTTTTTTGATTTTTGCTGTCTGCCATGGATACTCCTTTTCCTATTACATTTATTCGTTATCAAATATATTCGTTAATATATTTCGAATATATCGGTTTTTCATACCGCGTTATGCGGCGACGTTTATTATACCACTGCGTTTCGGCAAAAGCAAGCTTTTGACTGTGTTCCGGGACGATGCTTTACTTGCCATTTTTCGCTTTTTGTTTAGGCAACGGCGTAATGCGTTCCAAAATATCCGCCGCGGCGTTTACCGCCGTTTCGTTTTCGGCATCTAGTATATAATGCTCTTTCGCACCCGAATAAGGAATTCCGCGTTCGGCGTCGCGCATAAGTTCTTCCAGCTCGGGCAGTTCCTTGACGTACACCGTATCGTTACACACGAGAAATAACGGTCTTCCGCTTACATATACCATATATTCTCCGAACATTTTTTTATACCGAACGTCGCGGCTTCCCAACCGCTCGCAAAAAAATTCGATAAATTCGACGGATGTCGCCATAATATGTGCTCCCGTTTTCTTTAGATTCTACATCATCTCGGCGGGAATGTCAAGGGTCGCGGCGACCGCAAACACAAAAAGCCCTTCCGGGCTTTCGTATCGGCATTTATGCTGCAAACGAGCGTAAATGTTTACTTTTTGTTTTTGCGTTTTCTGCGTATGACTACAGCCGCAGCCGCTACGCCTGCCGCAGTAACGGCGCCCGCAACGCAAAGTCCGACGACTAATCCGACGTTAACGCCTCCGTCGTCTTTTTTAGCGTTGCCGTTCGGCTTAACGGGTTCGTCGGCTTTTTTGTCGTATCTCGCGTACAGAATTATGTCCGCCGTGATCTGTTGCGGAACGGACGCAGGTACCGTGAGCGACGCGTCCGAATACAGTCCTTTAAATTCGTACCCGTCCTTATTCGGCGCGGTAAACTCCGCCGTGCCGCCGCTCTCGACTTCTGCGGTAAACAGCACTTCCGTTCCGTAATAAACCGTTACGGTAAAACGTTCCGCCGCGATCTCGTTCCACAACGCCGTAAAAGTAACGTCGTTTTCCGCTTTTACTTTTGCCGTATTCGCGCGTACCGTCCGACCACCCGACATGCACAAAGCCGTCTTTCGTAGGGCTGTAAGCGCCGAGATCTATTTCCGTGCCGTTCTCGACTGTTTTCGTTTCGAGCGTCTCGCCGTCGGATACGACTGTCACCGTCACGTCTTTTACCCATTTCGCATACAGCGTAAGGTCTGCCGCGGTCCTGCCGCCGAATTCCGTTACCGCCGTCTTATACTGCGGATCGGTGAACCAGCCGCCGAATTTATATCCGTCTTTTTTCGGATCGGACAGCGTTATTATATCCGTATCGTATCCGTACGTTTCGGGCAGTTGCTGTTCGAGCGTTCCGCCGCCGAGTTCGGTTTTTACGGTCCATATCTTTCTGTGCGCCAGCATCCACGATATAAGATCGGGATCTTCGAAACCGACTATCCAGCCGGCATGATAGATATTGTTCACTTCGAAATACTCGGCGTCGCCGCCGTTCTCTTTGATATTTTCGACAAGACGCTCGAGCGCGGCGTTGTTTACTGTAGTATCGGACACGCTGTGATACGCGCGCAGCGCGGTCGTACCGAGAAGCGCCGCCGACGACGGATCGGCGCCGCCCGAACAGTTGACTACCGCCGCGAAAAGTCCGGTGTTGCGGCAAGCGAGATCTGTTATTCCGAAACCGCCCATGGAAAGTCCTGCGCCGTAAACGCGCGAACGGTCCACCGAATAGTTTTCGAATATGTCGCCGAAAAGCAACGACTGTACGAGTTTGGACGGAATGCTCTGTTCCGTATTTTTAATATCGTACGCCCCGGGCGTCCAATCGCTTTCCACCCACCGCATATCGGCAGGGCACTGCGGCGCTACGATAATAAATTTATCCGCATTCGCGCCGAGGATAACGCGCTTAAGCAACAGTTCGGTGCCCATTACGTTACCTGCCACTATGTGAGCAATATTGTCGTTTCCACGCTCGCCTGCGCCGTGCAAAAACAGCAGTAACGGATATTCTTCGTCGGCGTCGTAGTTTTCCGGCAGATACAGTCTGTAAGGCAGCGACACCGAGGAAGAAACACTTTTGTCGGTAAATGTCTTTGCCAGCATTTTATCGGCTATCCGAATCTCACGTGCCCATTCCGCTTTTTCGCCCGGTCTGCTTGTGATAAGCATTCCGTTGTCTGCGGAGATAAACTGTTTTATCGACGCGGTGAGCGAGACCCGTCCGAGTCCGTGCGCCGCAACGTCAGCAGCGTTCCCGAAATACACGCTGTCCGCAATAATGTCGATGCCGTCCGCTTCATATATGAGCCACATATAAGACATCGAGACTTCGGCGGACGTGCCGTCGGGCGTAAACGTAAACGTCGCGGTTTCTCCGTTCGGCTCGAATCCGCCGAGATCGAACACAGCGTCGCCGTAATTGCCGCCGACGGGCGCGGTCCAAGTCCCCAACGACTTACCGCCGCACGATACATCCAATCCCTGTTTTCCGTCGAATGCGGATCTCCGAACAAGACGGAAGTTAGTCGCCGTCACATTGTCGGGAAGTTTGAATGTCACATCGAAAGTACCGTTGAAAACCGCGGCACGGCTGTGCGTGTCGGCGCCTTTCCAATCGGTGCGAATAATACTGTCTCCTATGTATCCCTCGAACGGCATACATTTGATATTACGGTATGTAATGCTGTCGCCGTCGTTGAGTATGGCGAATTTGCCCCCGCTGCCGAATTTATCGGGCAGACACATTATACGGTAACCGTTGATTAGCAGGCTCACTGCCGAGCCGTCCGCTATAAGCTGGACGTAATATTCGGTATGCACGTTAAAATACGTGTCGGCGTAAGTAATAGGCGTATATACGCCGTTGTCCAGCCAACCGGCGGCACAAAACAGTCTGCCGACAGAATCTGTCTGCAAACCTATCAACAGTCCGGACAAGCCGTTTTTGTCAATTTCCGCATGGACCAAAAACCCGTATTTGCCTGCGACGCCGACGGAGGTGCTCACATCGACATTCGCCTGGAACGCGTATTTTTCGGTACCGAAATCGGCGAGTATACCCCACTTGCCGTCCGCATCGGATATCCACTTGCCGTCTTCGGCGCTTGCAGTGCCGTACAGAGCTATCCACTCTTTCCCCGGCGCTTCGGCGCACGACGCATAATACTGTGTCGGCGTTTTTTCGGGATAGACATATGCCGTTACGGAATAATTCAAAACGACATGTTTGGGTTCGGATCCGTCGGACGGCGCTCCGGTAAGAACTATCTCGCCGGCGCCGCCGTTTTCCGGCACGGTAAATATATGTCCGTCGACGGTTTCTCCGTCTACGGTAAAGCTCCATGTGCCTTCTATATTGGTCTCCACGTGATCGAGCAGATCGACGGTAACTCCGCCGCCGGTCACGTTTATATTTATATCGGAAAGTTTATTTATATAATTTGTGGGAACGTTTCTCACCGTCGAATACGGTATATCAAGCGTTATAGTCCCGTAATTTATTGCGCCGCTGGCATCGTTGAAACTGCCGTCCGCGCGGATATTTACGGTGACAACGCCCGTCTTTGTAGCAGGTTGCAAGACCAACGTATCGGTCTCGTCTCCGCCGTCTACCGAATATCTAACGACGCTGCGCGTATGGTTAAAGTTTATATCGACGTATTCGGATATGTCTATTTGTTTGCCGCCGTCGGTGAATTCGAAAGTATGTTCTATGTCCTTCTTTTTGGTGATGTCGGGCAGTGCGCAGAAAGCGAGCTTTTCGCCGCAGCGATGGGACGTGATCAAGCCGTCGTTCATGCAGAAAAAGCTGTAGCCCGGAAATCTGCTGGTAGGATCGTCGCAGACGTACGAATGCGCCGAAGTGTCGAACGCGTACGCCAGATCGAAATAATCGGCGACGCGTATTTCGCCGTCCGCCCCACGGTACAAAAGATAATAATCCGTTGCGGAATACCACCCGTCTATATTCTTCTTTAAAAAGAATCCTACGCTGTCTCCGCCGTTCATACCGTCGAAAGCCGACAGCGGTATCTCGACTGCATTCAATCCGAACGCGGCGTTGCCGTGAGTACATAAGCTCGATCTGTCGCCCCAGGTCGTTACTTTATCAGTCCACTCGTCGGCAAGTCCCAGCGTCGCCGTTTTATCTACATAAACATCGACAGACTGATTGCCGTCTATGACCTTGCTCGATCTTACAAGCCAATAATTTTCGATTCCGTCGAGACTGTCGGGCAATTTCATTCGAAAAGTCTGATTTTTGCCGGATTCGTTCCAGTATCGCACCTCGCCCAAAATGTTTCCGCCGTTGCCGAAATTGGCGCGGACGAGCGTTGAAGTTATATCGAAGTTTTCCGCAAGCGGTTCTATCGTAATATCGCTGTAAGTCGCGGATACGGCATCCGAATAAAGCGAGATAACGCCGGTATCGCAATAAGGTATAGGCGAGCTGGCATAAAGCCAATTGTTTATCAAGATATTCAGATGACTTCCCTGCACGTAAACATCTACCGTGTTGTTTTCGTATGCAGCGCTGTCCCAAAGCGTGTGATTGCCGAACACAGCCGAAAATACCCCGTTGTCGTACCGTCCGCACGACGAATACAAGGCGTTGTTCGAATAACCGTACATTCCTATATAAAATCCGTCTACATTTTCCGCTGAAGCGTCGCCGCGTATGACTATGCCCGTTTTGCCGAGCCATTGGTCGCCGCCCTCGTTATCTCTGCCGTACTGTATCTTATACTGCAGGTGGAAATCCGTATATTCCTTTTTTGTAGTCATATACAGCTTGTTGTCGCCGGCATGTTCGGTTTTGTCTACAGTTACCGAACTGCCGCCGTCTTGCGCGATCTCGCCCGATCTGACGGTCCATACCGAACTGTCGAAAACGAGCGTTTCTTTTTCGGCAACGACAGCCGCCGACTGTCTGCCGCTCACCGCAAGCGCGCCGCATACCGCTGCCAAAGCCGACACGGTCAAAACCGCAACTGCGCGCTTTTTCCCCAATATTCCCATGTTTTACGCTCCCTTTTTCTTTTTTCTTACGATAAACGCCGCTGCTGCGCCGCCGCCGATAAGCGCCGCGCCGCCTACGCTCAATCCGACTGCAAGTCCGATATTCGAGCCGCTTTCTCCGTTTTTCTGCGGCTTTTTGCCGCCGTCGGGCGATTCCTGCTCGTACACAGTCGCCGTACGGTAATCGTAGCCCTGCGACAGAGTAACGGCATCCGCATCGGAGTATACTTCGATCTGCGACACCGAAACGAAATTATCCGTTCCGCCGTTCATGCCTATAAGCCTTATCGCGTCGCCCGTTACGGTCTCGAACTCGAACGTGTATATCTCGCAGCTATCCCCGAAGTCTTCGCGTTTATCCGACACGGGATAACCGACGGGAGATTTAAGTTCTACGTCCTTCCATCCGTTTATTGTGCGTACCTGTACTTTGATATCGCCGTCGGAAAACCAGCCGCCCGAATCCCAGGTATCACCCTCTTGGAAAATCAGCTTGGAAAACGGGATCTGTTCCTTAAAAGAATAGCCCATATAGAACATTCCCCTGCCGCCGCCGTTAAACGAATCGTACTGCATAGGTCCCGTCCCGGTCGTGCCCACCGGATATATTTTTTCGTTGCGGATAACGTTGAGATCTTTATTTCCGCCGCCGGTGGGGTTTTCGACCGAGCAGATTATATTCCCGACGAGCGCAAGGTTGTAGCTTTTAAGATACGCGTCTCTATCCATGGCGATACGCACGCAGTCGAGCGCGTGCCACTTGTCCTCTTCGGCAGATGTGATCTTTACGGTATGCCAGCCGTCTCCGATCACTTCGTACGACGCCAAAATCTGTTTGTACGATTCCGACGCGGCGTTCAAAGACACTTCCGTTTGAGCAACGCCGTCTATCTCCACTTGCAGTCTGCCGCCGTCCGGACCGCGGTACCCTACGAGTTCCACGGCGCTGCCCTTGAACTTATATTCTCCGACTGCTCCGGCTCCGTACGTACAGTGCTGCCACAGCCGCGACGCGCTGCCGTTTTCCACCGGAGAAAACCCGTTCCACGTCCAGCCCTGCGCGTCGGTTTCGACCGTTCGGAAATACTTTTGCGCGGTTTCTTCCGCTTTAACGCCGTCGGGTGCAGTCACAGCCGCGCTCACACCGCCGACTACAGCCGCCGCAATGACAGCCGCGGTAAATACTTTACCGAATTTATTTTTCATTCTTTGCCTCCGTAAACTTCCAGTTCGCCGCAGGATATGAGTTTTTGACGGCCGCCGGGTGCGCCGATTATCCGTACGCCCTCGGCTTGTATCGGATCGAACGTAAACGTATATATACTGCCTTGGGCGCCCAGTGCGGCATTGCTGTTGCCTATCGGATAGGACGGCGAAATATCAAACGCTATATCCTGCCACCGACCGTCGGAATATACCTGTACGCGCAGATCGCCGTTAGCGAACCAACCGCCGTCATCGCCCCAATGACCGCCTTCCTGAAACACAAGTGTCGAAAGCGTGAGCTTGCGGTCGAAGCTGTATCCTACATAGTCCTCGTAGTCTTTGGGATAGAGCGTGCCGTCGGTTTTAAAACCCAAAAAGCTGTCGTACTGCGTGGACGAATGCCCGGTAAAATACATGCCGTCGCATATTACGCCTATACCGCCGCCACCGGCGCCCGAACCGAGCGGAACGGGTACGGAACATATAGGCGTTGCCGCAGAGGTCCGCGCGTAATTAAGTCCTTCCGCGTCGTAGTATTCGTCTTCCGTACACTCGATCTCGACATAGTCTACCGAATGCCATTTCCCGTCGTCGAGAGCCGTCAAACGAATTGTGTGCTCGGTGTTTTCCAATCCGCGCAGCCTGCGCAAAATCTGACCGTACGACACGGGGATCCACTTTCCGACCGTTACCGTTTCTTCCGCGCCGAGATCGATGATACCGCAATCTTTTCCGTCTACCGTAAGCGCGAACCGACCGCCGTTGACGGACGTAGTTCCGACTATCGAAACTTCCGTACCGGTAAACGTAAATTCGGCATGACCGCCCTTGACCGTCGTGCCGTAACCCGAACCGCCTTTGTATTTCGAATCGGAAAACTTGTTCATGCCGTTAAACGACCAGCCGTCGTCCGTCACGTTCACGCTTTTGGTAAAAGTCACGCCGTATTCGGACGGAGTAAACGCTCCGTCGTAAACGGTAAATTCTCCGCCGTTTTTGACGCCGCCCGCATTCAATATCACCTGTTCCGCCTGCGTCGCAATGCGTTCCGCAATTTCTGAAAGCGTACTGCTGTTCAGTCCGGGGCGGTTCGTGTTACGATAATACGTTCCGCTCTTTTCCAGAAGATCGGACGGCAATCCGTCCATTCCGCACATTATCCCCATTATCGTGCCCGCAGTCGCGGCGTTGCAATCGTTGTCGTACCCTGCCAAAACGCCTATCTCGACTGTGTGTTTATAGTCGTTGTTCCCGTAAAAAAGCGCAAGCAGAGTCGCAACGAAGTTTATCCTGCAATCCAGCACATAGCCGTTATAATACCTTGCATGTACAGCCGACCGCGCCGAATGCCAATCCTCCGGGTCGGCGTCGTGCAACAGCTTTACGAAATCGTACATCTGCGCGGTCTCGGTGCCGTCGTCAAAGTAAGAGCGCACGCGTCGGAGAGACTCGTAGATATCGTCGGAAAAGAACGCGTCCGCACACAGCATAGCGTAAAACGCCGAATTTTCGAGCACGACGCCGTCGCCTACCGCAGCCATCCACCATTTGGTTCTGCCGTAACAGTTTTCGAGCATACCAGGGGTTATCATGCCGAATATCTCGCATTCTATCTGCGCGTCTATCGCTTCCGCAGCTTTGTTTACGCCTTTTTTGCCCGTTTCGGGCGGAACTACGCCCTGCTTCATAAGCATCATCGCATTGTAGTTTCCTTCCCATAAATAATCCTGAAAATGGTATATCCACTCCGCAGGCATATCCCGGTAAGTTATATCATCGACGCCGTACACCTCCATCATGTGCAGAAAGGTATACTCGAAACTGGTGTCATCGTCGGTGATGTACGACTGCGAGACCGCCCACTCCAGATCGTCGTAAGTCCCCGGTCTGTCGATAAATTTAAACTCCGTCGGAAGTCCCGTAAAGTTTCCCCACAGCGCACCGAGCCATCCGCCTTCTATCTTATTTTTCAGCGTCTGTTCCGTGATGGTCTTTGCGGATTCCGCATGTGTCGCTGTATTCCGCGGCAATACCGGAACGGCGGCCGCGCCCAGTCCGATCAGCGCCGCCAAAGCGACTGCCGCAGTTTTTTTCTTCATTTCCGGTTCTCCTTATCAAATGATTTGTACAGCGCGGCGAATTCGTCCGCCAAGCCCTTTAACGAGATAACTTCGTAACCCTTAAGATATGTATGTACTGTATCGTTAAACGGCGCATACCAACGTTTTTCTAAACCTTCGATACCGAGGTGCGCGCCCAAAATGCTCCCTACCGTAGCCGCATTACAATCGTTGTCCAGACCTATTGCGACGGACTGCGCTATGCTCTGCGTAAAATCTCCGTCGCCTAGCATAAGCGCGAAAATCACCGCGCACACGTTGTTGCGGATATGCACCGAATTCATGCCGGGGAACCGTACGTCCAAAAGCACGCGCGCGCCGTCGCAATCTGTAAACTTTCCGCGCTGCGAAAGCGCCCAGTCTACATCGTGTTTGAGCTTGCAACCGTGCGGTATGCACTTTGCCGCGGTCTCTACGGCTTTTAACGGATCTTGCACAAACGCCGCCGCGATAGCCGCCGCATTGAACATTTCGCCGTATATCCCGTTGCGCCTGTGCGTAAGATACGCGTCGTTATAACACAGCTTCGCCGCTCTTACCGGGTCGCCTGCGCACACGTATCCGAACGCGTCGGAGCGTATTCCTGCGCCTATCCATTCCACGAACGGATTGTCGTCCGCCGCTTCCGCACCTTTAAACCCTTCGGCCATGCGTTTTAAAGCGCGGTCTTCCGCGGTACACGCATAAGGCAGTAACTCTTGCCATATCTCGGCAACGTCTTCGACCGTATAGTTCTCGCCGTAACGCTTTAACTGCAACATACATAGCACCGGATATGTTATGTCGTCGTCGACCGGTACGCAGCAGAGCTTATCCAAAGTATACGAACTGCGTTTGTCCACGCCGTACTGTATGCCGTCCGGATCGAGTACGGTGTGCCAATATTCGGTAGGCGGAAACGGCGTGCCGCCGTCCTTTGCGATCTTACGCATTTTGTCTATCGAATACCCTTCTACGGGCACTCCCAAAGTACAGCCTGCGAACCTACCGGCGACCGCGCCGAGAATACGGCTTTCGATCTTATCCGGTTTTACGGCGGAAACGCCGAACGGACACAGCCGTTCTATCTCCGGCAGTGTGTTCGGCTCGTTCGGATCGTATACTTCCGAATTTTTGAGTTCGGTTATAAGGGCTTCGAGCTGCCGATCGTCGAGACGTCCGGTATCCGCCATAGCCCTACCGTCCTGTTCGTTACGCAAACGCGCATATAGATCGGCTTCTTCTACAAGTTGATCGTGTGTAAGTACCATTTTTCACCTATCCGATTGATTTTTGTAAGTCTATTGACATTACCGTAATTGTATGATAACATAGCACTATGCAACATTCCACCGAAAAACATGCAAAAACATTGCAAAATCAATCAAACAAGACGGAAAATGACGCTCCGCACCGATTTTACGATACACACGATTTCGGCGCCGAACACGTATGGCCTTACGGCTCTCTTTGGCGGCACAAACCCGAGTCCAACACAAACTGGCTGCACGCGCATAATCATCTGGAAATAGGAAGGTGCGTCAAAGGTTCAGGGATATACAATGTCGACGGCAGACTTGTGCGCGTACAGGCGCCGTGCTGCTCGATACTATACGAAGGCACCTGGCATTCCGCGACAGGCAATGTTTACGACGAATGCGAATGGAATTTTCTGTATATAGATCTCAATTGGTTTTTACAGGCAGCGCCTCAATTCGCACAGAAGTTCAAAGGTCTAAACTGGCGCAAATACTCGTTTCCGCCTATAATGAGCGCCGCGCAATATCCGCAGATCGCGCGTATAATCGACGCCATATTCGACGAAAGCTCGCATGTGCGCGAAAACAACTGGGAAACGCTGACGGGACTTATCGTTGCTCTGCTCGCCCACCATTCGGAATACATGCGGCCAGAGGAAAACAACAGCGTGCCGAGCGCAGAGACCGTGGCGCGCATTGCACCGGCTTTAAGCTATATAACGACCGACTATGCGGACAGTATAACCGTAAAAATGCTCGCCGACATGTGCTTTACTTCGGAAGCGACGCTGCGCCGCCTGTTTTACGAATTTGCCGAAAAATCGCCGATGGAATATCTCCACAACGTGCGCATGAAAAACGGCGCGCTTTTACTCATAACCACCGAAAAATCGATAATAGAAATAGCGAGCGAGATAGGATATCCTACCGTGTCAGGCTTTAACCGCCAATTCGTCATACAATACGGTTGTTCGCCGCGAGATTACCGCAGATCGCACCGGACGTAGACCGAATACATTTTTCGGCAATATAAAACCGACCCTTTAGGATCGGTGATGATCAATCCGTTCGCCTCACGGTTTAGCAGATCGAGTCGCATCGGTAAAGCTTTGTATATTTTTACCATAAACGTTTGCGGCACCCTTACATATGCCGTAAATCGCATTCGGATCCGGTCGTCGTACGCTTCAAACCGTGAGCTTCCCGTTATTTTTCAGATCGGGCATGTGAACCACTAGCTGTTCGAACGGTATGCCGATACCGTTTTCGTCGAACATCACCTTCAACTCCCTGTTCATTTTACGCTGCACGTCGAAAATATCCTCCTCGCGGCATTTCGCCGTAAACTGCAGCGTAACGCCAGACGCGCCGAGCGCCGCAACACCGTCGTAATTAATCGCGCCCGAAACGCCGGCTATCTCTATTTGCGGCAGCCTGTCCGCTATTATTTTTTCCGCTCTTTCCAACCGTTCGCCGTACTCTATGTCTATAAGCGCCTTTGCGGTGGATAGATCTACCGTCTGATTGAGAACGCCCCTTATGTCGCTGTTGTTTACTATTTTTATATTGCCGAGCGCCTCTAACTTTGTCGTCCTAATACCTATGGAAACAACCGTGCCGCGAAAACCGTCTATAGTAACTATATCGCCTACGTTGAATTCGTTTTCGAACACTATAAACAATCCTGCCACAACGTCCGATATAAGGCTCTGCATTCCTAAACCGACTATAAGCGTCAGAACGCCTGCGCCGGTGATGAGCGCCGTCGTGTCTATCCCCCAAACCGCAAGAACCGCTATGACGGCTATTACCGCTACAACGCATTTTACGATATTGTTGATAAGCCTTACCACGGTTATCTGCCGCTGATTTTTATGAAACGCTTTATTTAAGATATACAGCGCCGCCGTCGCCGCGACGAGTATTACCGTAAGTATCTGCATCGCGCGCACGGTCTTGGGAACGGCAGCAAGCATAGCATTTACAAATCCCGAACTGCTCACTCCTCTGTTGAATACCGAGTCTGCGGGAAAGATCCGATCGTGGAATATAAACGAACAGACCGTGCCGACTATAAGAATCGATAATACGGCAGTTTTCAGCGGCCCCATGCTCCGCACTTTATTGCGGACCTTTTCGGTTTGTTTCTTAACGGTTTCTTTCATGCAGACTCCTTTACGCCGCGGAAGCATCTCAAATCGCGCGCCGCGCCGTAAACAAGTATTTACTCATGCGAAAACATTAATACTCCGATAAAATGAAATACTCTGCTGTCGCCTTTTTAAGCAAATTCTTCGCCTGTTTTTATATTCTTTATGCGATCAATCAACAGGCTCGATATACAGAATGACAGCCGTGCGCGGTTCGCTCGAAGTTATACGCATTACGTCCATAAGAGCACGTCCTTTGATTTTGGCGATATTTCTCAATCCGTCTACATCGCGCACCGTATATGTTTTATCCGGATCGAGTCCTTTCGGTTTGACTGTTATCTCCGACACATCGCATTCGGGCTTACGAAAAGCCTGTACCACACCGCTGTCGGACTCTGTGTCGAAATACTCATACGCCGTCCAACTCTTTCCGTCTGTCGTCGATTGATACGGTGTAAGCTGATAAAAATCTTTGAGAAGGTATTTATTGATCTCTTTCCACTCGGCAAAGCCTTTTTGATAACTCGCCCAATCTATCGTATCACGGTCGCACCAGAAATTGGCGGCAGGTTCGTATATACAAAAATACGAGGCGCGTAACGCATACATGTCGCAAGTATTATCCACGAGAGATGTTCCGTCTTTGGCGACCGCACCGTTGAACGGCAGCCATTTGGCGAGCTTGGGGGTTATGGCAAGACGCAGGGTGACGGTAAACCTATCGGAGTCGCTGCGGTTTATAGGAATGCTTCTTCTCAACGTTTCGAGATCGTTTCTGTTTCCGCCTGCCGCGCAGCTGTCCAGCCATGTCGGTTTGCCCTGTTCGACGGCGCGTTGCAAGATAGCGTCCCACAGCGCGTAGTGACCTTGAACATATAAATTTTCGGTAATGCCCGTTCTGTCTCTGCCCTCGTACCCGTCGCCTATCGTCCAAAACGGTCCGGGCGCTATATTGAAATCCTCACGGTACAGATCGACGTCGTATTTATCCATGAAAGTCAGAATTCTGTCCGCCGTCCACTCCAAACAATCCTTATTGCCGAGATTGCTCACGTATGCGTTGTTGTTGCCGTGATCGGAAAGCACCCAATTGCGGTCGTATCCGTAATTGGCAACCATTCCGTCCAGATGCGAAACGCGTTCCGGCTCGAACCATACCAAAAATTGCTGTCCGTTTTTGTGCGCATAATCCACACGGTCCCGGAAAGAATTTCCCGGCCATTTGACGTTGTCAAGCTCCCATGTGCCGACCGTGCCCCACCAGTCCGTGGGAACGGTCTTTCCGTACGGATCGAGATACCAGCCGGCGTCGACCCACTGCACATCGTAAACAAGTCCGTGCCCGTACATTTCATCCACGCTCTTTTTCCAAGAAGTGTGATCTTCCGCCGTGCTACCGTCGGTATTGTATTTGGTCTCGTTTTCGGTATCGAAACAATGATACGTCGTGCTGAAAGGCTTTACGACCTCGTCGGTATCGGCGTTTTGTCTCGGATATACGCAGTCCACAAGCCACCGCCGCCATTTGTTCATAGCCTTATCTTCGTCGCGTTCGTAATAGCGCACGACTCCGATAAGCGGCGTGCGCACGGACTCGCCCGGTTTTAGGTACGTGTGCATACCGACCGTGCCCGTACCGACGAATTGCGTGCTGTTTTTTTCCGCATCATACACAAAGTCGGCGCTCCACGTTCCGCCCCAACCTATTGCAAGAAGCGCTCCGCCGTTTTCAGTTTCCAAGTTGAAATACGGAAAAGTCTCCGCGCACGGTCTGCCGCTCGTATTTACAAAGCCGACGGTCGCAGTCGTCAGATCTTTATCGTATGCTTCGTACAGATTTCCATGGTCGCCGAGTATGCCTTTCAAGCGCGGTTTCCCACCTGTGATCTCCATATCGACAGCGTGTACGTTACGAATGATCTTGCTGTTCTTTTCGCCGTCGTTCTCGAAGTATACGGTGTAATCGTACGCGTCGTGATCGGGATAAAAAGCGCTCTCCACCGTCACAGCCAACGTATCGTCGAGACGAAGCGATATCTTTGTTGTTATCCTATCGTGACCCTTTTCGATAGTACGCGACAGTTCACGAAAATACTTGGGATCGAATCCTTTGTAACATACATCGTCGTAAACGAAATTCACGGGAAAATCTTTGAGTTCCGATACGAACGAATCGTATTCTTTTTCGGTTTTCGTCATAGTCTTATCCTTTTTATCAGACTTATCCGGATCGGTTGCATCATTCGATGTCGATGCCGGCAAACCGGCACAACCCGTAAATAACACAGCCGACATTATAGCGAGCATAATCGAAACGATTTTTTTCATATCTCTGCTCCTTTCAATTCGACAAGCGTATCCATCCGCAAACGCAAGCGGTCAGCCCAATACGAAATTTGTTCGGGATCGCTTTCGGCCGTAAAACATTTACACATTTCTAGCACTTTACAAAACGATGCCCACGAATTGGCGGTGTATGTTTTGCCGTCCGTATTGGATATGCGGTCCGCCTCGGCTATCCATTGAACGAGCACGGAATAATCGCGTTTGACGACCGCGCTATCTATTGCCGTTTTAAGTTGCGTCACTGCCGTATCGATATCGTAAGCGTTCTCGGACTCCGCCGCCCGTTCCGCCGAGGTCAGTGCCGCATCGAGCGACGCCCTACTTTCGTCCGTCACGATGTCCGCTATCTCTCGCGCACGTAAAACAAGCGCATTAAGCTGCTCGGTATTCGGTTCGTTCGCGGATCCTATTATCTCTATATTATCGAATGTATTCGGCGAATAAAAACTTCTGAATCCGACGTAACCGAAAAGATCGCCCGCATTATACGTCAACTGCGGAGTATTCGTCTCGCCGGCAAAAGCATAGAGCGTTCCGTTTTTTACGACGACTCGCAAACGCACGACATTCAACGGCAAAACAAGCACGGCCTCTTTCCTCGTGCCCAACCAACGATGGTCGAACTCATGGAGTTTCAAATAGTATCTGCTTTCCGATGCGCCGCGTTCGATATTTACACAGTAACCGGTGACACCGTCGAGAGCGCCCGTAACGCCGCTCTTCAATCCGACATAAATACCCGCATCGAATTTGCCGTTTTTGTTTATTGTTCCGATATCGACGGAGACGTCCACATCGGAATACATTGCGTTTTTATAAACGATCTTCTGCTCGGCAAGAGACCAACACACCATTCTTTCGTCCGTAACAGTCGGCGATCTGTCGAATTCGGTATAGACCGCAAAATCGGAGGCAGACGCGGAGTCCGAAAAATCATACGATATTTTTCCGCCGGACACTCTGTAATCGTCGGGAAGATCGTATGTCTCCGCGCAGACGCCCGTAACGCCGAAACTGCCGGCGAGCGCCGCCGCGCATATAACGGCTACAGCATATTTTTTGTTCATATTCACCGCCTTAAACCGTCTTGATCCCGAAACCGAAGTTATCCACCGTCATGTAAGTGCCGACGACGTTATCGGGAGAAACGACCGGACAGTTTATGAAAAACCTTTTCATCTCGTCTGCGGAGATTTCGAGATAAAAATGCCCTTTCCCGGTCAACTTTGTCGAGTGAAACACGTCGCTCGTATCCCACCACGAGAATTGATAATTGGCTTTATCGTCGGGATCGGCGATTTCGTAATCGAAAAATACGAACACGGTACTGTTCTCGGGGAATAAATAGTGCCACCATTCATTGGGGATATACCGCTCGTTGGCAAAAGTAAATACCGCATTCCACTGGTCGCCGCCGTTCATCGCAGAAACAGAATGACCTTGACTTGCGTTTTGAGGTCGATAAACAAGCCGTGTATTGCCGTCCCCGTCTTTTTCTATCGCGATCATATCGGTATCTTGAAACGATTCGACATTTTTCCCGTTTTCTTGATGAACATAGTTTTCGTCGTAGTCGGAATAGCGTATCACGTTACTTTTGAGCGTAAACGTTTCGACGGCACCGTTGGAAAACTCCGCCGTGTACGATATTTCTCCGTACACGGAATTTACAAGAGCTTCCGACACAACGAGTCCGTCTGTAACGACAGTCAGGTACGACGTCTTTAGCGTACCGTCGGACTTAACGGCGCAACCGCCGTCGGGATTGGTGTTATCCCAAAAATCGGAGGCTTTACGCTTTAACGATGTTACCGTTATACCGCTCGAAAACTCTCCGTCGAGTTTGGCGCCGCCTTTGCCGTACACCACGTTTTTGCTCTTTTCGATAAGAGTTGCTTTTCCGCCCAGCGTAACATTCAAACTCGAAATAAAGCGTCCGCAATTATTGTAAACATATAAGACGCGCGTCCCCTTATCGAGTTTATCGAGATCGCTTCCGTCGAGCGTTATTTTGTTTTCGCCCGTAGTAAACCCTATCTCCGCGCCGTCCGCAGTGACTTTGCTCACCGTAACGCCTTGCGGCAGATCCAATTCGAATGCAGTATCCTGTCCGCGTTCGTAACCGTACGATTCGGACAGAAAATTGCCTTGAACCGTTTGCCGACCGACTACGCGATAATTATCGAATAAGATATACTTATCTTCCGCTTGTTCAAATCTCGGCAAAGCTATTCGCACCATGCGGCAATCTATACCGTCGTCGGGATAAAGGAACCAACCGCTGTCGAACGTATGCGGCTTGCCGTCGGCAACCAGATAATACCGCACTTCTATCCAACCGAGCTCGGATATCTCGTCGTAATCGCCCAAAAATACGTGGCTGACGTCTTCGTTTTTAGCGCCCATTATATAAAAGTAAACCGAGTCTTCGTCAAGACCGCTTATTTGATAGTCGAATGTGATCCTCAGCCAATCGTTTTGCTCCGCTTTGGTGTAGAACCAATCCCATACATGATCTCTGAACTTTAAAGTAAACGCGGACGGATCTTGCGCATCGTCCGTTCGCCTTATCACGAACGCATTGTTCCGTTCGTCGCCGATGTTCTCTATCCCGGCGACCGAGTTGTTATCGAGACCGCTGTTCAAAGGACTGCCGCAAACCGCATTATCGCCTTTATAACCGAACACAGTCGTATCGTCGTAATTCGTATAAAGCAAAACATCGCTTACAAGCGTAAATGATACGCGCTTGCCGTTGTCGAACGCTGCTTCGAATTCCGTTTCTCCCCAAAACAGATCCAAAAACTCTTTGCTAAGCGTGATGTATCCGTTGTTCTCGTCTCCGGTCGTGAGCCGAACATGATCTTTGTAATTCTTTTGCGTATCGGACGCAGAAAAATTCCAACCGTCGTATACTGCATATTCGCTCTTTTTATTGTAAGTTTTGGGTTTTTGCACAAGCGACGTCAACAGCAACCCTTCCGAAAAACTTCCGCGGATTTTTACTTCCGTATCCGTTTCGGACGCATACGTGACGCGCGTATCGGCGATCTCGGCGACGCGTCCGTCTATAACGTCGAAACTTCTTTCCGCCGTGCCGAACACGGTCTGCACGCCGATAGTGTGTGTACCGTACGCAAGCTCGGAAAGCGCCGCCGCCGATACGTGTCCGCTTCCGCTGTCGACGTCATACGTGATATTGGACGGATCGACAGGCTGACCGTCGAGCATAAAGTCGCAGCGCAATCCCGACGTATTCAAAGTAAATGCCAAGTCGCCGCTGCCTAAATATTCGCTGTCCGCAGAGATCTCGGGCAGCCCGTCAAATTCCGCAACAAAGAAATTGTCTATATACAAAGCTCCGCCGCCCGGAAAAAACGCGTAAATATATAAGCCGTGTTTCAGCTCGGCGCCGGCGACCGCCGCAAAAAAGCGGTGAACCGCTCCGTCGTTTTCCTCCCCCATAAGCAGATTACGACTCCAATCCGAATGCGGATCCTTGTAAGTAAGTATACCCGTCGACGTATTTTCCGTCATGTAGTCAAACGATATAAAATAGTTTTTGCCAGGTTCGAATGTACCGTTACGCCACGAAGTCTTCGACGTATATTCCTGCGTGCACAAAGTCATATACCCGTTGCAATCGAGAGGATTTTGTGTCGTATTGGGCGTTATTTTAAGCGCTTTACCGCTGTTCATAGCACTCGGAGAGTCTGTTATCGACACATTGTCGAAATATTGATAAAGCGAGTTGCCGCCCGTATTGCTCGCGGTAAGATCATGTATGGTGTTAACATCGTAATCGCTCGCAAAAATAATATTCGTCGGATTGATCGAAAAATCATAACTGTCGTAATTGTTGAGCTTGACCGTGAAATTAAGTCTGTCGCAGAAATGTCCTATCCATTCGGATTTTACGGTGAGCGTATCGTCGGCGTACTCGTAATAACTTTTATCCAAAACCACGTCGCCGCAAAGCACCTCGGTCACTTCCGCCAATCCTTTTTTAAGTTCGAAGCCCACACCGCAGTCGTAGCCGTAACGGAAATTCTTTTCCCGTACCTCGTCGAAACTCGTTTTAACGGAATTGTCCACACTCAGTTTGCAAGACACCTCGCCCGCCTCGGCGGAATCGGTGATCGCCTTTACCGTATACTCACCGTCTGAAAGCGACAGCACATAACTTTCGGCGATAACAAGACAACCCTTTTCGGGGTCGTACCGCCAATCTACCGAATACAGCGTTTTTCCGTCTATCTCCACATAGCACAGATCCGCCCCGTCAAGATCGAGCGTAATTTCCAAATCGTTAGCGCCCCATCTGTCGTAAGCGTAACTTTCCTTGCCGAACGCCGGATATGAATATGTTATCTCCTTCCACACAGCGGTAAACAGCGTATCGCTTTCGGGCACCGTATATGTATCGCCGGGCTTGTAAATATCGGCGCCCGTCTTCCACCCCGAAAACGTGTGATCCACATACTCTGCGGTATTTTGCGCTACGGTAATTTCCGTACCGGCTTTATACGACATCTCGGAAATGCCCGAATCGCCGCCAACGCCGCCGCTGTATACGACCTTGAACATTGTAGGATCGACAACTCTGTTCTTGCCGTCGTCGCCGCAGGCGACAAGAACAGCGCAACATGCTGCCGCTATCATCATCGACAACCAAAAACCGTTCTTTAACTTCACCATTTTTCTCGCTCCCGTTTTTGCGCATAACCGTTTGAGTAATACGCTTAACAAAATTACTTGCTTTATAACCGCCCAAATGCTACAATAATACCGCACTCGTCGGATATTCGGCTTATTGATATTGTAGCATGCAGTCATTACAAAATCAATGTAATGTTTATGGAAATCACTCTCGCGTTCTTACAGGGTTACTGTAACACATAATTATATCCGATGTACTATCGAGAAGCAACCGCAATACCGTACAGTGTTGACATCGCACGGGCGAAGCCGGGTGCTTGCGAAATTGCCGTGATACACACCCTGTTTGCTAAAGGAGAGCGCATGGAATTCTACGAAAACGATATCCGATCTATCGAGCTCAGAGACGAAAACGATTCGCAGCAGATAGCCGAAATAGGACAGGCGTTGTCATCGCCCACAAGAGTCGAAATACTACGTCTTTTGAACGGCAGACCTTATCTTATGAGCGAGATAGCGACGACTCTTAATATTCAGCCGTCGAGTGCGGCGTTCCACTTGAAAATGCTCGAAAACGCAGGGCTTATCAATACCGAATATTCTACGCTCGGCAAAGGGTCGAGTAAATGGTATTCGTACGGTCCGCGCGACATTATCCTGCGCCTGCGTCCGCTCGAAGGGGCGTCTGACGGCGGCTGCGCTCCGTATACCGCAGATATAAGCATAGGCGACTATATAGACGCGCAGTTAAGCGCCGAAAGCGGATTTGCGACCGATCGCAAAGTGCTTACGGCAAACAATCCTAAAAATATTTTCCATCCGGAACGACACAATACGCAAATTATTTGGAACAGCTTTTACGGATACGTCACATACGCAATACCCAATTCGTTTACGTCGGTCGCGCCGCTGTCGGAGATTTTACTGTCTGTGGAATTATGCTCCGAAACGCACGGTTATAACAACGACTATCCGAGCGATATAACATTCTGGATAAATTCACGGGAATTATGCACATGGACGTGTCCGGGCGATTTCGGCGATAAATACGGATTGTTTACTCCGTCGTGGT
>CAJUBY010000030.1:0-23423 GCA_910585055.1 uncultured Christensenella sp.
TCACTCACAAGCTATTTAGTTATTTTCTGTCCAACTTTTGGGGTTCATAGCATTTTACAAGCGCATTTTTTATATGAAAATTATGTTTTAGAGTGTGAAATTTCCGTGCATAAAATAATAGAAACACTTGAAAATGGTGTCGGATTGTGTTATAATTTATCGGATGATAAATGATAGGCGTATGGATCAATATTGGAGAGATTTGAGAACAGACGATTTCGGCGGATCCGATATCGCTGTTTTCGGTATTGCTTACGACGGGCATTGTTCCGCATCGCGCGGCACTGCAAAAGCGCCTGAGGTAATGAGGCGGCTTTCCGCATATCTTCCGCCGTATACCGTTTCCGGAAAAAGAATAGAAGCGTCCGTTTACGATATGGGCGATATAAAAGAATACGATTACGGCAAAGTCGAAAGTTTTGCGGCAAAAGCGTTTCAAAAGAAACTGACCGTGATATTGGGCGGCGACCATTCCGTAAGTATACTTACTCAAAAAGCGTTCGAAAAGTTTTTCAAGGGAAAAACAGGGATCGTTCACATAGACGCACATGCCGATATTTGCGATGTTTACGACGGATCGAGATATTCCCATGCTTGCGTATTGCGCCGCGCATTGGAAAACGGTTATTCGGACGACGATATAGTCATGGTAGGCATTCGTTCTTACGAAGATCGGGAGATAGAATATTTAGCAGGTTCTTCTATCGAGATATATTCGGCGGAGAGAGCGACGTCGGACGGAGTCGAAGCCGTAACGCGCAAGATCGTTGATAAATTCCGCGGTTATGACGGCGTGTACGTTTCTTTCGATATCGATGCCGTCGATCCGTCGTTCGCGCCGGGAACGGGCACGCCCGAAGCTTTCGGGTTGCAGTCGTCTTATGTATTGTCGCTTTTAAAAGGCATATTCGCGTCGCTGCCCGTAAAGGCGTTGGACCTGGTCGAAATATCTCCGCCTGCGGACGTCAACGATATAACGTCCTGGCTGGGACTGAAATACTTATTGGAAATTTTCGGGATCGTAAGATCCGATAATAAATAATTTTTAAGGGAACAAAATGAAAGACAAGAGAAGTTTGCTGGTAGACGAAACGCAGAAAGCGCTGTTCAGAATGTATAAGGCATACCGTGTCGTAGGCAGCGAGATCAAGGAGGATTTTTTCGGTTTAAAAGACGTAATGCATATAAAAGACGGGCGTTACGTCTTTCACATGTCTTCTCAAAAAACAGACGAAGGACTTTTGAGCCAAGCATACGGTCTTTTTTTGATGGCATCCATTACCGACCGTTTCGATGTAAGGTACAGTGCGGAAGAGCTCAAATATTTTAAGAACAGTATTATGGCGCTTGTCGATTACGCCGACCGCAACGGATTCGATGTAAGCCCGTTTTCCACGCCGGAACGAAACAGGGAACTGTTCGGTAAAAACGATGCTTTTATAGAGTCGTTAACTTGGGTGCTTTCGTGTCTGCTGTATGCTCGCCGACTTCATAAAGCAGGGAAAGTCGATTTCGAAAAGGAACTGCCTGCTTTAGTCAAGCTTATAGCAAGGTCGTTTAAATTATTGCTGGACAACGTTATCCATAAAGACGGATCTTTGGGTTATGTAAAAAACAGTACCGATTATTTGGGCTGGGGTTCGGTAACGCGCTGTACACAGATATCGCTTTATTTTACGCACTCCGTGTGCGAGAGTTTCGGCGACCTGGAAGATACGGCGTTGGGCAACGCCGATCTGGACATCGACCGCGACGAAGAATTTATCGGGCAGATAAACACGG
Source organism: uncultured Christensenella sp. (assembly GCA_910585055.1). Taxonomy (GTDB): domain Bacteria; phylum Bacillota; class Clostridia; order Christensenellales; family Pumilibacteraceae; genus Anaerocaecibacter. The sequence goes on from CAJUBY010000030.1 coordinate 1,783, forward strand.
AAGCCGGAGAAGATATAATCGGACAGTTTATAACCGTATGCGACTGTGTCGGAGCCAATATGTACAATCAGTATAAATCGCTGCTCGGCAAAAACTTTTTCTATACGGACGGTTCAGTAGCGAGCTTCAGTCAGATATCATGCTCGATACAATCTCCCGTTCTTTTGAATCATTTGTATGTTGTATTGAGCGCGATATATACAAACTATTATAAAGAATTGGAGAAGAAAAGTCAGGACGAATATAAAGACTTTATGGTCACGGTAAAAAATGCCGTAGATATGGTATATGAAACTTATATCGATCTTAAGAATGCCGGCAAAAGCAGCATTGTCGACAGGGATATAGTCATGTTTTCCGAAAAACATCCCAACAAGGACATTTGCAAATATCTTGCTGCGGAAAGGATAAACGTATCCATATTGGAAGCGCTGACCGTTAAAGCGAAAAATATGATCGTTACATACGTTTCGAAATATCCGGAAAAAGAGATCGATACCGTCATAGACATAATCGAAGACAACCATATGAACGATAAATGGATATGGAGCGAAATGGGCTTCGATCTGCAGCAGACTGAACGCTGTATATCGGCTATAAGGGAGTTTTACGATTATTACGATATTTATATCCGAAAGTATGCCGAGATCGACGCCGACGAAAAACTTGTCAAAAAAGATCACAGAAACGAGATCGCAAAAATGCAGCAGGCGTTCGAAGAAGAAAAGAAGCAGCACGAAAAAATGATAAGGGAGTTGAAGAAAGAAAACGCCGAAAGACTTGTAAAAGAGATCCAAGCAGCCAGAGACGACAATCACGTAGATTCCGCCGTCATAAAATTGATTGATAAAATGCTCAACGAAAGGATCGCCGTAACTATGACCGATCTGTTTTTAAAGATCTTCGACGACAGCAAGGAATCGGCATTCAATACTTTGACTCAAGAACAGTCGGCGTTTAAAGACGCGTTTAAAAAAATCTTGTTTTCGTTTATGATACCCAAAGCGCAGACGGTCAAAAACGGATATTCGATGAAAGGCGAGTGGAGCACGGACGACATATTGCGCGGTATAGAAAACGACTTCGGTGAGTTTTTGCAGAATTGGATGGAATATTTGACGCGCGAAAACAACAGCGACGACGTAAAATACAAAGGTCTGATCGATATGCTGACCGGAAACAATAAAGGCGGTAAGATATAATGTTGGTAACTTCGTTCCATTCTTATAAAGGCGGCTCGTGCCGGACTTCCACGTGTATAAATTCGTTGCCTTTTATGGTGGAAAAATTGGGCGCGGATGCCGAGCATCCCATACTCGTAATAGATACCGATCTGGACAGTCAAGGTCTTACATATCTTTTCGGCGCGGAGAATTCTTTTGAAGCTTACGATGCGAAAATGCTCTTGAGCGGCAAGATACCCGGTAAAAATAAGACAGTGTCAGTATCGGAACACGATTTCTTTAGATATTGTACTCCGGTAGGCGATAAGATCGGTGTGGAAATAGACAAGTCGGTATATTTTTTGGGCGTTAACGACAAGCGTGTTTTTGCAGTGCAGGATATGACCGGCAGAGCCGATCTTGTTTTATCCGATCTTTATCAGTTGTGTAAAAATATCGGCGTAAAGGCTATTGTTTTCGATACGGCGTCCGGGGATCAGTTTGCGGCGACCGCGACCATAAAAGCCAGTAGCGTTATGGTTTGCTGTATGCGGCCCACAAAACAGTTCCGTGTAGGCACGTCGAGATTTTTGGCGCGTTTCAAAGAATGTATAAAAAACGATACTTACGGAACGCAGCGTACCCGTGTTATAGTATTGCCTACGGCGGTACCCTGTAAAACTACTGTTATAAACAACAGGGATCAGCACGAAATGGCGATAGATCGGATAATCGATTCCGTAAGAGGCGTAGGCTACGAAGTCTGCAGAGAATTTCTGAAAGAAGACCGTTTCGGTATCCCCGAGGTCGAAAGGTTTAAATGGCAGGAAGACGTTTTGTATAAACTCAAGCGTGACGGCAAATTGAACGGAGAAAGCGATGCGGAGGCTGCGCTCAAAAGATACGAGACCCTTGTGGATAACATTATTTCAGAGGATAAAAAAGTAAATGAGTGAGCTTGTCGACTTAACTCTCAAACGTATAAAAGACAAAAGACTGCGTCATATCGTGATCGGGTCGGAAAATCCGGACGAAAAAACTATTACCGGAAAGATCATTTATTGCATGAATAACATCATGATTATGTCTTTTTTCGGGTTTTTCTCGCTGTGGAAACGTTTTCGGAACGTTACCGATATAGACGGATCGACGGCAAATATAAGACGTATAAACGAGACTTTTTCGGATATTTACAACGGTACTCCGCTGTCATTGGAAGTGATATCGTTTTTACTTACCGAGATCCAGCTTGACGCGGGAAAAAATATTGCATCTCCGTACCGCGAATATGTAAGAAATAAAATAACTTATTCGAAGTTTCAGAGAATAACGGAAATAATACGTGTTTGGAAAATAAATTACAAGCATGCCGAACAGAATATCGAAACACTTACGTCTTTGTACGTCGGGCTGTTGGAATCATTGCCGATATTGCGTAAAATGAGTATAAACGACAGCGACGGCGGTATGCGTTTGACGATTGTCTTTAATGACGACGACGAGTATACCGACGACATTTCGTTGTTCGTAAAACTTATAGAACATGATTTCGAATGCGATTATTATTATTTGTATAAAGCGGCGGAGATGGATAACTCGATGTATCTCGAGTACACAGACTTTTCCGGCAGCAATTCATGCAGCGGCGACGGGTCCGGTCCGTTTACATCGCCCGTAAGCGAGTTCCGAGCCGCGATAGGGTACGACGGCAGAAGAAAAAGATCCAAAAACGCGGTAACGAACTTGAATATGCTTAATTTTAAGTATATCCGCCGTCTTGCCATGGCTGTGTCGGACGTTTTAGGCAACGGGACTAAACGTATGCTCAAAGAAGCGTACGCGAACAATGCCAAATATAAGGATATATTTTCCGAAGAGAGCGACAGTCTCAATTGGGATAACGTTATGGTATTGCTAATGCTGGAGGAAGGTCCCAGCGATATCATAGAAGTAGTATTGAAGAACGACGTCAACGCATTTGACAATATACTTCTGAACGTTGCGATCCGTTTCGAGCTGGACCATAACAAGCTTACGCAAAAATACAGACAGATCCTGTCTAACGAAGAGCGTTACGAAAAAACGCAGCACCGCGGATTCGATGTAAACAAAACGGTCAGATCTTGGCGCAGAAACGCGGAGATCTCGCTTATGTCGCAATTTTTGGTTTCGGCGGTGACTGATACCGATATAGACAACGTTACGACAAATGCGTTTTATGCCGAAAGCCTCTCGATGAAGAAAAAGAAAATAGAATCGAGCAGAAAAGACGGAAACGAGACCGAAGTTATAAGACTTTTGAATAAAACGTTGGAAAGAATTTTCAGAATGCTTATAGTGTTCTATAAGGGCATTATAGCGTACGCGCAAAAGAAAGAAGAAATGCTAAAAGATGTTATCGACGTCAGAAGCCGGCAGAGCGATGAATTTCTTTCCGTTTTGCAGAATAACTGCGAAAAGGCTTTTTTCGATTCGGTCGAAGAGAGCATGGAAGAGAAGGATCGCGTTACGGGTAAAACTCTGGCAAATTCGTCGCTGGGCGTTCTCGTTAAAATGTTCGAAGACCTTTGCCGCGGTGTGGACGATAAGCGCGGCGAACATTTCGTGTGCCACGGTAACAGCGGCAAGCTATTGCACTCGGTCTTGGGCAGAAACGCTATTTGCGATATATCGCAGATGCGGCGGATCATGGCGTTGAAACAGGGAGAAATAAACGATACACGTAATTATCCGAAAGACCTTTTAAGTTTTTTCAACAAGTATTTAAAGCACGACGATCCTTCCGTAGATATTTGGGATGTGATTATAGAAAAGTATTATTCGCGCTGTATCGAATTACTCAAATTTTTTGCTTTCAACAAAGACTACGAAAAGGAAGGTGGGCTGTGTCATCAGTCGATATACGATCCTATTTTTCCGTATGTCGTGCGGTACAGCGAAAAGAGCGAGAACCGCGATAAATGCAGCGTGTGTCAATATGTAATAAATACCGACGGCGAATTCGATAAAACAATGGGCGTAAAACTGCTTACCGAATTCGACTATAAAATAAACGAATTATATTACTGCATACCCAATGCAGAGTGCTCGACTAAAAACTGGTGGGTAGCGCCGTTTTTGATAAGCTGCAGGAAATTCGATCGGATATTTCTTAAGTTAAGTCTCGACGAGGACGAATCGGAGTTATAAATGCGACATATGATGCTTGACTGTTACGGCGCGCCTAACTTTTGTTTGGACGACGTAATGGGTATTTACAATCTGCTCAACGGCATTGCCGACATTGCGGAACTTACACCGGTAGCTCCGCCGTCGCTTATACCTTATTATTATTGCGACGACCCCGAAGACGTAGGTATAAGCGCGTATCTGTTTTTAAAGGGCGGACATATAACCATACATACGTTTTCCAAAAGGGAATGTTATTTCGTGGATATAATGAGCCCCGAATTTTTCGGCGCCGAGATAATATATAAGTATTTGGAAGTAAATTTACCGTTCAATAAGGCCGTATCCAATTACCGTACCAATGACAGGCGAGTCGACGATAACGACAGTGCGGATGTGAGCGATCTCGATTTCGGACCTCATCTCATAGGACGAGTTATCCCGAAAAAACCGCTTACACTCGATTCGGCGTTTAACGCTTTGGAACGTTTGACGCATGCCGCGGACATGCAGCAGATCTCGCGCGCCAATGTCATCAAGGACAGCAATACGCAACCGTCTTATATCCAGGGTATAGTTGTCATAGCGCAAAGCCATATCTCTTTGTATTACGACACGGCGGAAAATATAATTTATTTCGATTTGTTTTCGTGCGCTTATTTCGATTATTCCAAAGTCGAAACGATAGTAACGGAACTTTTGGGCGAGATTGAAAATATATGTTTGGTCTGCCGCGGAGATAAATACGTTTTGAGTCGCAGCAGCAATATCGAATCGAATATATTGCAACGCGGAAAAAAATGGCAGAAAAATATTTAAGGGCGGCGTAAATACTTTGGAAAAAGATCAGATCGTTAAACATTTTACGAAATTCATATATCCGTTCAGATATTCCGCCGGGGCTTCGGATCTTTCCCGAGTAAAGATCGTAAATGCCAAAGGTAAAGAATCGTTTCCCTTTAAGACGTTCGGTCAACGAAGCGAAAACTTGAGAAAGGGTATAGCCGAATTACTTATGCCGGACGGCGGAACGGCTAAGATCGCGGATTGTTTCGAGCTGGATTACGACAGCAGAGGTTATTTCGGACTGCCGCAGCGGAAAACGGAATTTATGTCTTTCTATTCGAGAAAGGACAGAGGCAAAGCGTACGGTGTCGCAATAACGGATGTCAGGATATATTTATTCGAATCGGAAGTGGGCTTTATCGATATCGAATGTCAATACAAGAGCCGAGATATTAAAGACTTTATTGACGGCAATTATTTTATCTGCGAGATAAAATCGGAAGATAACGTGTTCGATTACGAGCGCAGAACGGGAAAGGACGAATCGGTAAAAATATCGTTTACGATGTACGGATTGGTCGAAAAACTTTTAAAATATGTAGACGGCGTAAAAGATATTAAAAAAGACTGTTTCCCCGAATTTAAAGAAGATAAGGGAATTATATACTCTTATTTACTTACCGGATCGAAGCCCTACGATTTGGAGAAACTGTTATTTACGTTAAGACGGAATTATAAGGATACATATAAGGTCCCATACGATAATGATATTTCCGACGATCCGTATATAAAACGGCAATTTGAAAATTCGTATTGGACAATGTCGTTCAACGGCGCCGTCAATTTAAGTTATTTAACGGGCGACGGGGTGACCGATTCTTTTTTTGGCGATAATTTTTATTCGAAACTGCATGACACGTATTTTTCACTGTTCCTGCATGTGTTGCACCAGAGATTTGCTATGATGAAATACATGGGGGACATGGGACAGCTCGATACACTGTGCAATGATTATTACATTATGAAAAAGGAGCTTAAAGCCGCGGAAGATTATAACGCGAAAGCCGCTCGGCTTAAGTATCGCGCATTTTTTAAACTCCCGTCAAGCGTCGAACACGTGAACGATTATTTCAATTTGCTGTACCGTACCTTTCGGGTGAACGAGCTTAAACAGAGTTTTTTCAACGATATCGAAGCGCTTACCGACATATGTAAGACTTATGTCGAGCGTATAAAAGCCAGAGACGATAAAATAGCGTCCAAAAGAAAGAAAAAGATCGAGATATTCGTTGCGTCGCTGGGAACTTTGGTGGCGGTGGGGACGCTTTTGGATTCGTATTGGGGATTGCTCGAAAAATTGATGGGGAACAGAGTGGATTTTTGGTCCGCGCAAATATTGGTATTTTTGGGCGCGTTGCTCGTTCCCGTCGTAACGGTCATAGTCGATGTCGTTTATAGGATAAAGGAGATATGTAAGATAACAAAGGATCTTAAAGACGAGCTGGAAGAGAATTTGGTAGAGTCGGATAAAGTGCGTAAAAAACGCAAAAAGTTGATAAACAGATAGATGTTTTAACGATTACCGCCGTTATAAACAACGGCGGTAATTTTTATGCGGAAAACCGTTTCTTCCGTGCGGTATATATTTATTCTTGCGGAAATTTGACATATTGTTGCGGTTTTTTGGGGAAAACTATTGACACCGTAGTTTTCAGTTGTTAAAATAAAGCACACGATAATATATCGGCAATCTATATCGGAGATGATAAATGAAAAAGAAGTTGCGTTTTTTACTGATGTCGGCGTGTATCGCCGCGGCGTTATGCGCTTCCTCATGCGGCGACGTGCCTCCCGGCGGTAATAAGCCGGAAGATCCCGGTCCCGGCATTACCGATCCGGACGATCCGAATAAGCCCGATCCGGATGATCCGGATAAACCCGACCCGGACGATCCCGACGATAATGATAAAAAGGTGTCTTACAGTATCACGGTAAAGGATTGTTTCGATTCCGTGATCTCCGGTGCGAAAATAAGCATGGACGGAACGGAAAAGGGCGTGACCGATGATTCGGGCAAGTTTACGGTCGCGGATGTTAAAGCGTCGGACAGCGGCGTTATATCTGTTTCGTACGAAGGATATGTCTCACGGGAAATAACGTATGGGGGGGGGAATGCCACGGGCGGAACGGTATCGCTCGGTGATATCGATCTTGTCAAAAATTATACGGTCGTATCTTCGCTGGAGACGGTCGCTTGGGAGAAATTCGAAGCGTTTACCGTAAAGTGTACGCGCGACGTAAGTGCTCTGCTTATTTCCGCGGTCGCGGATAACGTCGTATTCACGTCTGAAGGACGCGACAGCAAGCTGGAGTTTTACGTATCGAAGGGCGCTGTATCGGCTTCGCGCGACGGCAACGTTACATTGGTGTCGGTCACTAGCGACGGCACGGTCGCCAAAAAGAATTTCGGCGGAAGAGATCTGTCGTCGTATAACGTGAAATCGAGCGTCGTTGCCGAAAACGGCAAGACCGAAATAGATCTCAGCATACCTTACGCTATGCTCGGTTGCGCAAAGACGAATACGGTAGGTATCGCGGCAGGCTTATATTCGGATACCGACGGAGAGCGGGCGGAAATGACGGTCCCCGGCGGCGGCGTTACCGCGCCGTCCGATCCGCGCACATATTTGCGTATCGACAAGACCAACAAAGTATTCGTTTCGCCGAAAAACGAACAGGTCGAAACGCCTTCGTACGATAAGGCGGAGCTGACGAAAGGTTATAGGATGCAGTTCTCGACGCCCGAACTGAACAAAGTCGCGGACGCCGACGATATGTATCTCAAAGCGGAAAAGCAAGACGACGGTTTTATCGTTTCGATGATCGGGTTCGGCGATTTTGCCGATAACGAACATGTTAAGCTTATATTCCATACTTCCGATACCGACGCGAGCGGATGGGCGATCCAGACAAGCGACCTGTCGGTGCTTGTAAGCAAAACTAAAGCGGCGTTCAGAACGGGCATTACCAAGTTTTGGAGCGCAGACGGCGGTTACACTGTGTTCGATCCGATCAAGGAGACGGCTTTGAGTTCCGCGCCCGAATACGCCGAAAACGACGGATGGTTCTCTTTGAAGATAAAAGTTCTGTTCGAAGAGATACCCGGCTATCGCGCCGACGGCAAAGTATCGCTTTTTGCTATGGAATTTGCGGATAACGGAACGGCTAACGGGCTGATTTACGACGGTAAAGATTATCGAAACGGAATGCTTGTAGACGGTCAGTCGCAGGGCGATCCCGCCGCGCAAAGTTCGTACTTTATTATACAGGAAAAACCGGAAAGCGAACTCGTAAAAGGCTACGGTATACGCTTTGCCACCGGTGCGGATAATATTTACGCCAAGGTCGAGCGAGGCGTTTCATCACTCACTCTGCATATACGCGGTTTTAAAGCGTTGGGAGCCAACGACTTTATTCGGCTGATAGTGCATAACGGAGATACCGCCGATACCAACGCGTGGCAGATCGATACAAAAGACGTAAGCTTTACCGTTTACAAAGATATAGTTTACACGCAAACGGGCAACGTGAGCTTTTTCGATAACGAATCCGATGCGTTCCACGGTCACGAGACGGCTTTGCATTCTTCGCCGGAGTTTAAACAAAACGACGGTTATTGGGATATGACGGTTACCGTCGAGTACATCGAACTGGGCGCGGAGATCTATTCCGATACGGAACTTCGGGCATTGCTCGTTAAATATACCGGAACAAAACTCGAGAGCGGTACGGCGCAGAACGGCAAGCCGCTCGGCGATCCGGCGTTCCAAAAGAACTGGTTTGTGATATAAGGAGCGTACAGATATGAGACATATGATCGAAAATAAATTTTCCGTAAAAAAGATACTTGCGGCTGTTGCGGCGGCTGTGCTGTGCTTGGGTACAGTATTCGGCGCCGCCCCGGTCCGCGCCGTTGCGGAAACCGAAGATACCTTGCAGTCTATTATAGACGGCGCGGCGGACGGCGCTATAGTCAAGCTCGAAGGAGACGTGTCGCAAAACGTGACCGTCGGCGCCGAAAAGAACATTACGCTCGACCTTGCCGGACATATGCTAAACGGTAAGATAGTCAACAACGGTACTTTGGCGCTTACCGATTCCGTGGGCGGCGGCGCGGCGCAGATAACGAGCAGTGCGGACGGCGTGCAATCGGTCGTGGAAAACGGCGGAACGTTTACGTTAAACGGCGCGACACTGCGCGGCGTCGGAACGGGCGCGTCGACAGAAGCGAATGTTATCGTTAATAAAAGCGGCGGCAAACTGTATGTGCGCGCCGGCGAGGTCGTAGCGACATCGACGGGCACCAAATGGGGATTCGGTATAAACAATCTCGGCGGCGGCGTGATCGAAGAAATAAGCGGCGGATGTATAGAGTCGTATATAACCAATTCCGGATCTGGCAGTAATGCGCTTGCTATCAACAATAGCGGTACGATAAAAACAATAAGCGGCGGTACGCTGTACGCGCATACAAAGGGAACAGGTTATGCGACGTCTATCCGTATAAACGGCGGCGGCGTCGTGCAGAGTATAACGGGCGGCGATCTTTCCGCATATGTCGATAATGCGGCGTCCGATATAACCAAAGCGTACGGAATATACGTTACCAATAACGGTACCGTAAATAAGATTTCGGGCGGCGATATTTCTGCGCGTACCACGGCAATGCAGTGGGCGTTCGGCATCTGGAATCAAGGCAAGATAGGTTCGGTCGAAGGCGGTACTGTAAGCGCGTTGATCGAACATAACAGGTCTGCGCCAAATGCGATAGCCATATCCAACGAAAAGACGATCGACTCGATCTCGGGCGGTACTTTCTACGCATATTCGTCCAACAGCAACGGCGGTACCATAGGCGTACGCAGCCGCGGCGCAGACGCAAAAGTACTGTCGCTTACCGGCGGTACGGTGCGTTTGAATAAGCAGAATGACAACCATTATTTTCTTTCCGAATCCAACGGTTCGATAACGTTCGGTCAAGGATATTCGCTTGCGCCGATAACGCAAAATAGTTACCGTTACGTTTTGGGTGCGGATCAGACCGTAAAAGAAGAATACAAAGACGGCGAGTCGGTGATGACCGGCATCGTATCCGATAAAGACGGTACGGCTGTCAAGGAATATAAGCTTGTCGGCACCGAACTCAATAAAGCGGCGTACATCGGCGACGTAGGTTACGCATCGGTGAGCGCGGCGGTCGCAGATTCTAAAGCCGGCGATACCGTGCGCGTGGCACAGGACGCCGAAGAATCGATCGTCATCGAAGAAGGAAAGGATGTCGTAGTGGATTTCGGCGGTTACCGTATAACGGGAACTATTACCAACGGCGGTACAGTTACGCTCCGCGGCGAAGCGGACGGAGGTATGTATAAGCAGTCTGCGGCCAACGGTCTGGACGCGATTATTTATAACCGCGGCATGCTCACGGTAGACGGTATTTCTATCCGTAACGACGGCATTAACAATATCGCCGAGGCGGACGGCATTTACAACTACGAAGGCGCTATGCTTACTTTTAACGGCGGAAGGATGCGTTGCATTTCCTACGGGACCAAATGGTCGCATGCCGTTATAAACGCAGGCGATGCCGTTATAAACGGCGGCGATATTCAGTCGATATCGTTAAGTACCGCTACGGCGAGTAATATCGTTGCGATCGCCGCGACGGGATCGGGCAAAGTCACCGTAAACGGCGGTAGCATATATTCGCAATCGGCAGGCAACGGCGGTTCTGCTGTAGGTATCCGTACCCAAGGAACTTCCCAAGCGGAAATTGTTTCCGGCGTTGTTAAAGCAGTTGTTTCCAATCCGAACGGCGCTTGCGAAGCGTACGCTGTCAACGTAGACGGCGCATCGTCGGGCATAACCGTTTCCGGCGGTACGGTCACTGCGGAAACGTACAACGACTATGCGTTCGGCATATTCGCAAAAGGCAGCGTTAAGATCTCGGGCGGCAGAGTGAGCGCTTACGCAAATCACATGCAAAAAGCGCCCAATATCATAGGCGTTTCGATAAACGCCGGCGCTACTGTAGAGATATCGGGCGGATATATTTCCGGTTATTCGAAAAACGTCGAAGCGGAAAAAGGCGAAACGTACGGGGTGCGCAACAACGGCACGCTCACGGTAAGCGGCGGCGTATTCGGTTACAATAAATCCAACGGCAACAGCTCGTATATATTTACCAACAGCGGCACGACGACATTTGCGGAAGGTGTGAGCATTGTGGACGGAACATTCGATAAGATAGGTTACGCATCGGCGGACGGCGATGTTATAGTGGAACAGCGCGACGGCGAAAAGTTTATCGGCGCAAACGTTTACCGCGACGGGGAGCTTGTTTACGAATACGAAGATCACGCCCGTAGCGGAAGCGTTCTCGACGGGTTCGTGACGGTGGACGGCGATAAGATAGGTAAGTCCGATTTTGCGGCGCTTACCGAATCGGCAGTCGTCGAAGCGGCGTATTCTGCTGTTCCCGCTTTTTGCTTTTTGGGTTCGTCCGTAACGTACGGAGCGGCAAACCACGGATCGTCTTTCGTTAATTATATAGCGAACACTTTGGACTGCCGGGTCATAAAGGAGGCTGTCAGCGGAACGACTCTTGCGGATAACAACGCCAATTCGTATGTTTCGAGAATGCTCGCAAACATTCCCGCAACGGAAAAGATCGATCATCTTATCGTGCAGCTTTCCACCAACGACGTTACGCAAAATATCGTCGTAGGCGACGTAGCGCCCAATAAGAACATAGAAGAATTCGACAGAACTACAACAGTCGGTGCTATGGAATATATTATCGCGTATGCGAAAAAGACATGGGGATGTAAAGTTTCGTTCTACACGAATCCCTGCTACAATAACGCACAGTACGAAGCATTGATGAAAAAGCTCGATCTTCTCAAAGCCAAATGGAATATCGGCGTAGTGGACTTCTATTATTACACCGATATGGACGCGCTCGATCAGGCGACGCTTTCGTCGTATATGGCGGATCCCATACATCCCAACGCAATGGGTTATGAGTGGATGGGCGGTGTATTTTCCGAGTATCTCGTAAAGTGACTGAAAGCTTTGCGGACGGAAGTTCGATCTGTCGTAACGGGCGATAACGGACACGAATATCCGATAGAAAAATGATTATAATATTGTTTGCTTTTGATTTAATGGCAGACCTATAAATACAAGATCCGCCGACTGTACCGTCGGCGGATCTTGCTGTTTTATGCGGAATAAAGTTAGTATTATAAATATCCGTCGTATTTCACGGTTTTTCGCGCTTTTTCTCGGCGCATTTTTGTTTGGTGGCTTCGCCGCCGCGTAGGTGCCGCACGCTCAAATTATAGTCGAGGATCTTGCGTACGGTCTCGGACAGTTCGGGATCGATGTGCGGCAGCCGTTCCGTAACGTCTTTATGTACGGTGGATTTGCCCAACCCGAAATGTTTTGCGGCGTCGCGTACCGTACATTCCGTCATGGCGATATACTTGCCGATCTCCGCGGCTCTTGTGTGTTTGATGTCGGTCACTGTCATATCATTCTCCGTTATCCGGTGGTTGTATAATCTATGACCGTATTCGACCGAATATGACAATATATGCGTTTTGTATGCGACGCCGCCGATCGCGGACATAACGCAAAGGTCGGCATACAAAATACTTGACTAAAATTTCGTTATTGTTTATAATATAACGTGAATAAATAGGCAAGGAGTTTAATATGCCCAAAGAATATATTATGACCGCACAAGGGAAGCGCGAACTTGAAGAACGGCTTGAACACATAAAAATGGTCGAAATGCCGGCAATCGTCGAAGAGATAGCCAAGGCGCGTGCGCAGGGCGACCTTTCGGAGAACGCCGAATACGAGATCGCACGCGAAGAACAGGCGCAGTTGCAAAACGAGATCGATTCCATAAAAGAAAAGCTGGCAGGCGCCAAAGTCCTTGACGAAAAATCGATAAACGACGACGTCGTTTCCATCGGTTGTGCTGTCGAGCTTATAGAAGCGGATATAGAAGAAGGGCTTGCCGCAGTAGAAAAATGTGGGCTTACGCGTACGGATATCATCGACGGATTTCTTACTCGCATGTCGGTCAACGATATGCGTGCCAACCGTTATAACCGCGGTATTTTGAACGAACTGACCTCCGAAGACTACGCCGACGCGTGCGGCGAACTTTTGGCGTCCAAAAGGTTCAAACGCGACCAAAGCCAAACCCCGTGCCAAGTTGGATAAATCAAAGTGCGAAGGTATAAAAGTTTACACTATAGTGGGATCTCACGAAGCGGATGCGGTCAACGGCAGGATTTCCAACGAGTCGCGTGTGGGCGCGGCTCTGCTCAACAAGACCGAAAACGACGTGGTTATGGTGGGCGATCTGCTGTTTAAGATCTTGAATATAGTGGTCGACAGAAAAGCCGTAAAAAAATAAAAACTTAAGACATTGCAATATCAACTTAAAAGAGAGAATCATGGCAGAACAAAACAATAATCCGGTCGGCGGTCAGGACGCAGAGCAGGATATAAACGCGCTCAAAGCTGTTCGACTGGGCAAGCTCGATGCGCTTTGCGCGGCTGATGCGGATCCGTATAAAATTACAAGTTACAACGTTACGGCACATGCCGCGGATATAACGTCCGCTCCGAAAGAGGGTGAGACGGTTTCCGTCGCCGGTAGGCTCATGAGCAAGCGAGTTATGGGCAAGGCGAGTTTCGGACATTTGCTCGACAGATCGGGGCAGATCCAGATCTATGTCAAGTCCGACAGTCTCGGCGCGGAAGTGTACGACGGATTTAAAAAACAGATAGATATAGGCGATATTATAGGCATCAAGGGCGAAGTGTTTGTAACGCACCGCGGCGAGATATCGGTGGCGGTAAAGGAGCTTACGCTTTTGTCCAAATCGCTTACTCCTCTGCCGGAAAAGTGGCACGGGCTTAAAGATAACGATCTTCGTTACCGTAAGCGTTATCTCGATCTTATAGCAAATCCCGAAGTCAAGGATACATTCGTAAAGCGCAGCAAGATAATTTCCGCTATTCGCGCTTATTTGGATGCCGAAGGCTTTTTGGAAGTGGAAACGCCCATACTCAATACGGTAGCCGGCGGCGCGGCGGCGCGGCCGTTTATAACGCACCACAACACGCTAGATCTCGATATGTACATGCGTATCGCGCCCGAACTTTATTTAAAGCGTCTTATGGTCGGCGGTTTGGAACGCGTGTACGAGCTGGGTCGCAATTTCCGCAACGAAGGCATGGATATAAAACACAATCCCGAATTCACCATGATGGAGCTGTACCAGGCTTACGGCGATTATACCGACATGATGAAGCGTACGGAGGATATTTACGGCGCCGCGGCAAAAGCGATAGGACTGGGCGACGTTATAACCTATCAGGGCAGGGAGATAAATATATCCACGCCGTGGCGCAGAGTTACGATGCGCGATATAGTAAAGGAAGTTGTCGGCGTGGACTTTATGACTCTTACCAAAGAGCAGGCGCAAAACGAGCTTAAAAAACGCGATTTGGATCTCGAAGGCGATAAGAACGCTGCGGAGTGTATGTACGTAGCTTTCGATAAGCTGGTGGAAAGCACGCTCATACAGCCCACGTTCGTTACCGGTTATCCTGTGGAAGTATCGCCGCTCGCAAAGCGGTCGGACGACGGACTTACGTACAGATTCGAATTCTTTATAAACGGCTGGGAAGGCGGCAACGCTTATTCCGAGCTTAACGATCCGCTCGATCAGGCAAAACGGTTCGAGACGCAGCGCGCCATGATGAAGCAGGGCAACGAGGAAGCGCAGGCTGCGGACGACGATTTTGTGGAGGCGCTCGAATACGGTATGCCTCCGACCGGCGGCTTGGGGATAGGTATAGACCGCATGATAATGCTGCTTACCGACAGCGCGTCGATACGCGACGTTATCCTTTTCCCCACGATGAAACCCAGAAAATAAAGTGAGTTTATTCGGCGAACTTAAGGCTGCGGCTGTGCGCGATAAATTGCGCCTGCATACTCCTGGACATAAAGGCGCGCTGTGCGGTTACGATCTGACCGAATTGACGGACGGCAGTTTTCCGTCGGATAAAGTCAAAGCGGCGTGCGCGCGTATAGCCGAAGTTTACGGTGCGGCACATTCGTTTATGCTGTGCGGCGGAAGTTCGCAGGGCGTCAAATCGGCGGTATATTTCGCGGACTGCGACGGTATCGCGGACGTTAATTCGCACCGATCGGTGTTCGACGGGTTTAAATTGTCGGGAAGATCGGTAACGGCTGTCGGCGAGTCGGGAGCTGTAAGACCGATCACGGCGGAAGATATAAGACGTGCGCTTAAGCCTGGAATAGGCGCGGTAGCCGTCACGTCGCCGACGTATTACGGATTTTGCGCCGATCTAAACGGTATAAAAGATTTGTGCAGAAGCCGAGGCTTGAGATTTATAGTGGACAGCGCGCACGGCGCGCATTTCGGCTTCAGCCGAAAACTCCCGCACAGCGCGGTCGGATGTTGCGATATTTGCAACGTGTCCGTTCACAAAACGCTGTCGGCATTGACGCAAACGGCATTGCTTTTCGATGATCTGGGCGACGGCGAAAGCGCAAAGCTCGGCGGCATCGTGGATCTGATGGGTACGACAAGTCCGTCTTACTTGCTGTATTCGTCTATCGACTATTCCGTGCGTAAAGCGGAAGATTCCGCCGACGCATACGATGCGCTTTACGGACCGCTCGACGGGTTGCGGCGTGAGTTTCCGTTTTTGCAAAACGACGACTTTACCCGACTTGTGTTGGATTGCGGCGTGCTCGGTTGCGATTGCGACGTGCTTAACGCCGAACTGTGCCGTCGCGGCGTGTTCGCGGAGATGACGGACGACAGGCATATAGTATTTATATTTACGGCGGAAAACACGCCGGAAGACGTTGCGGCGTTTGGAACTGCGCTTGCGGACGGTATTCGGGAGATACGATGAACAACGGAAAATTCATAGTAGTGGAAGGCGTCGAAGGCGCGGGAAAAAGTCGGCAGTGCGCTATGTTGACCGATGCGCTGAATGCTGCAGGCGTAGACGCTTTGCTTACGCGCGAACCGGGCGGCGCACCGCTTGCGGAAGCCGTGCGAAAGCTTTTACTCGATCCGCAGTTTTCCCCCGACGCATATTCCGAACTGTATTTATATTCCGCCGCGCGGCGCGATCATTTGAATAAGGTGGTGTTCCCTGCGCTCGAAAACGGAAAAACAGTGGTGTGCGACAGATTTATATATTCTACGCTGGCATATCAGGGATACGGCAGGGGACTGGATCTCGATTTTATACGCAAAGTCAACGAGTGCACGATAGCGCCGTTAAAGGTGGATCTTGCGCTGTTTATAGACATTTCGCCCGAAGTCGGGTTTGCGCGCAAAGGCGGCGCAGATAGGTCTGACAGACTGGAACGTGAGAGCATGGAATTTTTCGGCCGCGTTTATAAAGGGTTTAAGGATATGTGCGCTAACGGAGAACTCGAACCCGTCGACGGCAGCGGAGAAAAAGAGCAGACTGCGTATAATATTTTACGGGCGGTCCGCGGAATACTATGAGTGACCTGCTGCAAAAATATGCGGAGCTTTACGAAGATCTCCCCGTGCTTAAGTCTGTGGGCGAGGATCACGCGAGCGCTTTTTTGCTTAGCGGCGAAGATGCCGACGGACTTGCGACGCTTGCTAAGATCGTAGCTGCAAAACTGTGCGGAATATCTTCGGAACAGGTATTCGGCGGACATACGGACATAATTGTATATCCCAAACCGCCCGAGGAAAAAAAGCCGTCAAAGTCGAAGGCTAAAAGCTCCGCGGACAAGCAAAAACGGTATACGATCTCCGCGGACGACATAAGAGAGATAGTCGATTCGCTGTATCTTACGCCGTTCGAGCTGGAAAAGCGCGTTTTCATTCTGGAAAATGCGGAGAGCATGAGCGAGATATGTCAGAACAAACTTTTAAAATCGCTCGAAGAGCCGCCGCCGCGTGTTTGCTTTATACTTTGCGCCGGCGGACGGATGCTGCCTACGGTCGAATCTCGTTGCAACAGGATAGAACTGCCGCCGTTTTCGGTCGATACGGTAGAGCGTGCATTGGGTAAATATCACCGCGACGCAAGAGCCGTTGCGCTCGCCGCACGGGCGAGCCGCGGTAATCCCGGGCTTGCGGAACGTATACTTGCCGATCCCGACTTTGCGGATATGTATGCAGCGGCTAAAAAAATATTAAAGCTGGCAACAGGAAGCAAGGCGTTTGCCCGTACGGCGGCGGTATACGAAAAGTTTACGCGCGACAAGACCGAGTCCGTTCTGGGAATTACTGAATATCTGTTGAGCGATATCGCAAGGATCAGAGCAGGTGCGGAAACGGTATTCGAAAAGGCGGATATAACGGATATATCGGGCGGATTTACTGCGTATTCCGCAGCTGTCTGTTGCGATTTTGTCCGCGAAGCGCGTAAACATAATGCAGCAAACTGTATGCCGCAGGCTGTAATGGATACGCTTATTCTCAAGATAATGCAGGAAAGAGCCAAGGCTTGAACATTCGAGCGCCGACGTTATAATGTCGGATAAACAGGAGGAACCGAATATGCCAAAAGTTATAGGCGTAAGATTCAGAACGTCGCCGCGTATGTATTATTTTGCGCCGACGGAAGGCGAGGAGTACGAAAAAGGGACCAATGTCGTTGTTGAAACGCAGCGCGGAGTGGAACTTGCGACGGTAATATTGCCCGTTACGGAAGTTTCGGACGATAATATAGTAGCGCCGCTCAAGGGCGTAATGCGTATAGCGACGCAGTCCGATCTCGACGCCGCACATGCCGACGACGATCAGAAACAGAGTATTTTGGCGACTGCCAAGCAGAAAGTTGCGGAACGCAAACTCAATATGAAAATAGTGGACTGCGAATTTACGGTCGATCACGGCAAGCTGGTTTTGTATTTTACCGCCGAACAGCGCGTCGATTTCCGAGAACTGGTCCGAGATCTGGCGTCGGCGTTCCATATGCGTATAGACCTGCGACAGATCGGAGCGCGCGACGAATGCAAGCTTATAGGTTCGCTCGGCGCTTGCGGTCTTCCTTGCTGCTGCGGCAGGTTCGAGTCGGACAGCGAACATGTTTCCATAAAAATGGCAAAGTGCCAAAATCTCGCGCTTACGCCCAACAAGATAAACGGCATGTGCGGAAGACTGCTTTGCTGTTTGTCGTACGAAAACAAAACATACGAAGAAGTCGCCAAAAAAAGTCCGAAGCCCGGTACTTTCGTAACATGCCCGGACGGCAGACGCGGATCGGTAGTTTCCGTAACGCCGCTCACCGAAAAAGTGCGTGTAAGAGTAGGCGACGACGAAAACTTCGAATTTGCGGAATTTACGCTCGACGAAATTTCGTTCGATAAAAAACGTGCGCCGGCGGAACCCGACAGTCGGCGCGACGCTAAAGACAGTCCCGTAAGACAGACAGAAAACGGCGCGGAACAGAATAAGTTTAATTCGGACAGACCGCAAAAAAATAAATACGGCAATAAAAACGGCAGCGGAGACCGTAGACCCGATAACGTCGGCGGAAGA
The DNA here is from genome assembly GCA_910585055.1 of uncultured Christensenella sp. Taxonomy (GTDB): domain Bacteria; phylum Bacillota; class Clostridia; order Christensenellales; family Pumilibacteraceae; genus Anaerocaecibacter. The sequence continues at coordinate 20,564 of CAJUBY010000030.1, forward strand.
TCGGACAGCCGTCCGGAACGTAAAGATCCGACAAACGAAAACGGTTCGAAAAGGCAGAACAGAAATAAACGCTTTAATAAATACGGCAATAAAAACGGCAGACCGCAACAGTCGAATATTCGCAATGACGAACCGAAAAATTAAACAAACCGGTTGACTTTACAGAATATAAATGGTATACTTACGGTATAAATATTTGGAGGTATTACCATGGCACATAAAATTTCCGACGAATGCATTTCGTGCGGCGCTTGCGCGGCTGCTTGCCCCGTTAACGCTATCAGCGAAGGAGACGGCAAGTATGTCGTAGACGCCGATGTATGTATCGACTGCGGCGCTTGCGAAGGCGAGTGCCCCACCGGCGCCATTACCGAATGATCGGTAACACAATTTATAAAAACAGAAAACGGCAGATCTCGATCGATCCGCCGTTTTTTATTTTGAGTCGCAGTTCAGTTCTACGGTAAATTTCGGGTCCTGAACATTTTCGGACGAACGCCCGTTTTTTGCTTAAATATATTCGAAAAATAAAAAGGATTGGGGAAACAAAGTTTTTCGGATATTTCTTCTATACCCAACTTAGATAAAAGCAACATATTTTTCGCGGTCTCTATCTTCAGATCCAGATAATAACGGTACGGAGTTATGCCGTATGCTTTTTTAAATTTATACGATAAAACTTGCGGCGATACAAATAACGATTTGGCGATCTCGGCAATGTCGATCTTTTGGAAAGTTCCCGTGTCCAATATCGATTTTAATGTCTTTTCGACAGACTGCGGTTCCGCTACGGAGTTGTCCTTAGTAAGCGATATAAGAATATCGAATATTATGTTCACCACGTCGAGATAAATTTCGTCGTAAGTGTTGGCTTTAAAACTGAAATCCGTTACGCGCGGCAACATAAGATTGTACAGCTCGTAAAATTTATTTTTACATCCGACATTGTAGAAAACCGTTCGGTCATTGCGGATCGTGCGGAGAAACGGTTCTGGCGACGAACAGAAGAAGTTGATCCAAATTTTTACGAAAGGTTCGTTTTTATCGGCGAAATACGTGTGATCGGAATGGGGACGTAAAAGATACGCGTTGTCTTTGACGAGCGTGTAATACTTGCCGTCATTATAAAGATAACCTTTTCCCGATATGACGAGTTCCAAAATATAATAATTACAATCATTGCGCTTAATGTAATATTCCGGATCGGGCAACGTCTTGCCGACAGTTTCGACTGCGAGAATATCGGTATTTTCGTAACCGTACGTAGGATAGAAAAACGAACGCGCCTCGTCGATACTTTGGCTTATCAACATGTTCGGGTGAGCGCGTACGAGTGCGTTGCGTTTGAATGCAGCCTCTCGTTAGGCAAATAAATTTTGGTATTCGCGAATCGTCATATTTTTTATAATGCTCATTTTTATGTGCCGAATACGCATGTTTTTTTTGATTTGTTTAATTTATTATATATATCGCGTACTGTTGTCAAGCAGAATGCCGAATATGATATGCGCGTTACGTTGTTAAGATATCAAAAAGGAGCGCAATAAGAGGTGTATTATGATAAGATGTTATTTCGATAATACGAAAGCGATTTTCATATCGTTGTTTATCGTTTTTACAGTATTGTCGCTGTCGGCGGCATGTCTTGCCGTACCGGCTTTGGGAGAATCGGAATCGGGCGTAACGGGGAAAGGTTATACCGGCACGCTGTTTGCCATTGATTTTCCAAAGGCAAGAAGCGGTGAGCAAAAGTGGACGATCAACAATGCAGACGGTTTTCTCGAGCAGAATGTGCCCGTGGACGGCGAAATCTTATACGGCGCGGTTGCGCCAACGGGATAGACGATATCGGAATTTATCACGCCGATGATATCCGTTTCGCTCGATAAGTATACCGAAGTTACCGTGTCGTTTAGGCTTTGGAACAGAGAAGGTGACGGCGGCGACTGTCGAAAACGGCGTTGTAACGGCGGACGGAACTACGGCAAAAGCCGGAGACTCGGTGACGCTTACCGTTACGCCGTCGCAGGGTTATCGCATAGTTTGGGTCGAGGTAAACGGAACGACGTTAGTGCCGACGGCAGGAGAGTACGGGTTCGTCATGCCGAGCGGCGATTGCGAGATCGCCGCGCTGTTCGAAGCGGCTGGCAGCGGTACCGAGCAGCCGCCGGTTGCGACCGATGTAAACGATATGTCGGAGTTGAAGGATATTACCGAGTCCGTAAAGAGCATGCAAATAGCCGTGACCGTCATAGTTTTCGTAACGGCGGTGATCCTTATGTTCGCTGCCGCCGTGTTATTTAAAAAGCGAGGCGTCAAGCGCGACTAAATCGTCGTACCGTACACGAATTATTTTTTTGTACCTTCTCATAATAAATATGTGAAGGAAATCGGAAATACAAGGTCTTTCGGCAAAGCGGCGGCGTCGCTTGCCGTAATGGGGATAATAGCAAAGCTAATAGGCGCATTATACCGAGTACCGCTTACAAACATAGTCGGCGCGGAAGGTATGGGATTGTACCAAATGGTATTCCCGTTGTATACGGTATTGTTGGCGTTTTGCGGCGGAGGTATAACAGGTGCGGTCTCGCGTGTCGTTGCCAAGTATACCGCGCTCGGTAACGACGGCGCCGCGGTGCGCGCGATACGGATCGGACTGATCCCTCTTCTCGCGGTATCTGTGCTTTGTACTGTTGCAGTTGTGTTTTTACGCGAGTTTATTTCGGGTATTCAGGGCAATACCGACGCTGCCGTCGCATACCTTGCGCTGTGTCCGTCGCTTTTGCTTGCCGGCGGGATAAACGTGTTGCGCGGTTATTTTCAAGGCAGATCGAGCATGATACCGAGCGGTATAAGTCAG
>CAJUBY010000030.1:23433-24418 GCA_910585055.1 uncultured Christensenella sp.
GCTGATAGAACAGATAATAAAGCTGACGCTCGGTTTATATTTGGGCAAGACGCTTTTGCCGTACGGTGTGAAGTATGCGGTGGCAGGCGCACTTGCGGGGGTTACCGTAAGCGAACTTGTTGCGCTTCTTTATTTGATATTGCGGTATTTCTTTTCCAAAAACAGGCGAGTAAGGTACGTGCGTATAAACACATTAGCCGCAAATGCCGAAACTGCCGCCGAGTTTGCGCCCGTTACAGCCGTTACGGATAAAGCGCTTTTAAAGGAGCTGTATACATTTGCAATGTCCGTCACTCTCGGTTCGCTGGTCCTTCCGATCACGCAAATGATAGATTCGGTGCTTGTCATTAATCTGTTGATGTACGGCGGAGCTACGCGTGCGGCGTCCACCGCATTGTTCGGGCTTTTCGTCGGGCCTGTCGGAACGCTTATAAACATGCCGACAGTTGTGGTGGTATCGGTATCCATAGCTTTTTTACCGACTATCACCCGTGCGGTAGAACGCGGTACGGATGCCGCGGCTGCGACTCGCAGCGCCACCAAATGGATAATGCTGTTCGTAATTCCTATAACGGCGGCGTTCGCAGTGTTTCCGGACAGAGTGTGTTCCGCGCTGTACAGCAGAGGTCTTACCGCGGAACAGCTTGCGACTGCGGCGGATATTCTGCGCGTCCAATCATTGTCTGTGTTTTATATCGGTATATTGCAGATATCCACGGCTGTCCTTCAGGGACACAACAAGGCACATAGTCCGGTGATAAATCTTGTTATAGGCGCGTGTGTAAAGGTGGGATTTACACCGCTGCTCGTAAGATCGTTCGGCATAATAGGCGCAGCAGGCGCCACTGCCGCATGTTTTGCCGTCGCCGCCGTGCTTACTGCGCGCTCGGCTTATAAATGCTGTCCGACTTCCGCCGATCCGCTCGATGCGTTTTTAAAACCGTTTATCGGAACGGTTTTGGGTTTGCTCGCTTTTTGGGGAACA
>CAJUBY010000031.1 GCA_910585055.1 uncultured Christensenella sp.
GGCGCGGCTAGTAACAATTTAGGGCTTTTGCCCGCATATGAGAAACCCCCGGCTTTGCCGGTGGAATTTTATTGTATGGGTAACGCGGTACCCGGCATATTGTTGATTTCGATTCGGATTTGTGGTAGAGTATAACAGTGCGGAAAGACGCCGCGTTATACTCATGACGGATACCGAAAAAAGATTGGAAAACGGCAGGATACTGCCTTTGATATTCAGACTGATCGTGCCTGCAGTCATCGCGCAACTGGTCATGTTTTTTTACAATATAGTGGACAGGATATATGCGGCGAACATACGCGGTTCGGGCATGGATGCGCTTGCCGCGCTGGGCGTTATCCTGCCCGTTACGCTTATAATACAGGCTTTTGCCAATCTTATCGGCTTGGGCGGATCGCCGCGAGCGAGTATGAAGCTGGGCGAAAGCGACGGCGAAGAGGCGAATAGGATATTCAATACGTCTTTCGTACTGCTTGCCGTAACGGGGATCGCAACGAGTCTGCTTACGTTTTTTCTGGCGGACCGTATAGTTGTTCTTTTCGGCTGTCCGCCCAGTGCGGAAAGTTTTGCGGTATCGTATCTTCGCATATATTCCTGCGGAACTGTTTTTGTGCTTGCGGCGCAGGGGCTTAATCCTTTTATAACCGCGCAGGGTTATTCTTTTACGGCTATGTTGTCCGTGCTTATCGGCGCGGTCGCCAATATCGCGCTCGATCCTTTGTTTATATTCACGTTTGGGATGGGAGTACGAGGAGCCGCACTGGCTACGGTGCTGTCGCAGGCTGTTTCGTTTATTTGGATATGCGTGTTTTTCTTTACGAAAAAAAGCATTTTCAAGTTTTGTATCAAACACATGCGTCCGTGCGCAAAACGTATATTCGGCATTTTGGCGCTGGGTTTTTCTCCGTTTGTGATGACAGTGACCGAATGTGCGATCCAAATAGTTTTCAATGTCAATCTCAATACCGTTACCGGCGGAAATAAGGATTATACCGCGGCGCTTACCGTAATGCTTTCGGCGCTGCAACTTATATCGCTGCCTCTTAACGGATTGGGTTACGGCATGCAGCCTTTTGTGAGCTATAATTACGGCAGGGGAAACACGCAACGATTAAAGACCGGCATACGATACGTAACGGTAATTGCTTTCGTCTTTACCGCGGCGGTGTGGTCGGTATCGCTCGCGGCGCCGGGTTTGTTCGCATACATTTTTTCGGCAAGCGGCGCGGTGACGGAAATAGTAAAACAGTATACACCGCTGTTTTTGATGGGTTCGATAATGTTTTTCGTGCAAATGACGTTACAGAACATCAACGTAGCGCTCGGGCAGGCGGCGTCGGCGCTTATACTGGCTGTTTTACGCAAAGTGATCATACTTATACCGCTGTGTTTCGCACTCGCGCATTTCTACGGTGCTAAGGGCGTGTATATGTCGGAAGGTATCGCCGACGCCGTAGCCGGGATCATTACTGCGGCGGTCATATTTATAACTTTTCCGCGCGTCTTTAAAAAGCGCGAAAACGATCTGCGTGCGGCAAAGGAACGGCAAACGGAAGGATCTGCAATGTAAAACCGCGCAGAATGACATTCCGCGCGGTTTTAAATCGCTGCGGCACAGGCTGCCGCCCTGCCGTTACATTATAAATGGTTATTGTCAGACGCTTTCGAGCAGCATTTTATCCGCGACCAATGCTATAAATTCGCCGTTGGTCGGTTTTTCGTTATGATTGTATACGCGAACGCCGAACAGTGTGTTGATGTTTTCTATCTTTCCGCGGTTCCACGCAACTTCTATTGCGTGACGTATCGCACGTTCTACTTTGCTGGGACTTGTGTTAAAATGCTCGGCTACTTCGGGATACAGCTTTTTGGTTATGGAATTTATTATCTCGGGACTGTCTATCGTCATTTTTATCGCTTCGCGCAGATACTGATAACCTTTTATATGAGCCGGAATGCCTACGGTAATAAATATGTTGCTTATCTTTTCGTCCATCGATCTGTTTTTTGCGGCAGGGCGTTTGTTGTTGACGGCTTCGATTATTCTTTCGTCCAAAACGCCGAACGAAAGCGGCTTCATCATGTAAAAATCGGCGCCCAGGCTCATGGCTTTCGATATGAATGTATCCTGCGACAGTGCGGAGACCACTATTATTTTCATGTTGCCTTTGTTTACACGTTCCAGGACCGAAAATCCGTCGAGCGCCGGCATTACAAGATCCAAAAGCAGTACGTCCGGTCGTGCCGTATCCAATTTTTCAAGCGCCTCTTTGCCGTTTTGAGCTATTTCCACAAGTTCCATTTTTTCCGACGCCGCAAAATGCGAGCGAACGCTTGCCACAAATTCTTCGTTGTCGTCACAAACCATGACCCTGATTTTCATATAAGTTCCGAGCTCCTTTTTTTCTCGCAGATTTATTAGAATTATACCATTTTCACGGTATATATTCAAGTTTCGCATACTTGAGTAAAAAGACGTGTTTTGTCGATGAAAGACTTATTTTGACCGAAAACAGCGAAACCGTTGTTTACATGGTCGGGAACCGTCTTTTTTGGGTGTATTTAAAATGACACATAAATATAAAATATGTGTATTATTTGGAGCTATATGGAAGATTTATAGACGAAGTGTGTCAAAATATTATGAATCCGTGCGATACGGTAGTATAATAAAGGTGCAAAAGAAGGAGAAGCTATTATGTTTACGTTATCGACCGATACGGTTTGCGATATATTCCGCAGCGAACTTAAGGAACGCGGCATCGAGTATATCCCGACGCATTTTACGGTAGACGGGGTGGAATATTTCGACGAGTTTACCCGTGAAGAGCAGTTTAAAGAATTTTACGCCAAGATCCGCGACGGCGAAATGCCGACGACGTCGCAGGTAACTCAAAACGAATACGAAGTATTTTTCGGCAAACTCATAGAAAAGTATGAAGGCGACATAGTACATATAACGATATCGTCCGGCATAACTACTTCGCCGTTGTTTGCGCGACAGGTCGCCGCAAATATTTTCGAACAGACGGGCAGGCGTATTTATATAGTCGATTCGCTGGGAGCCGCTATTGCGACGCGGCATGTTGTCGACGAAGCGCAGCGCTTGCGCGACGGCGGCGTGTCTGCGGAAGAAGCGGTAAAGCTTTTGGAAGATCTGGTAAACCATATCCACACATGGTTCATGCCGTACGATCTTATGCACTTAAAGCGCGGAGGCAGAGTTTCGGGACCGTCGGCATATATAGGTACGGCGCTGAATATAAAGCCCATACTTAAATTCGACGAAGCGGGTACGCTTGTAGTGGTCCATAAAAAGATAGGATCCGGCAAGGGTATTGCTGCAATGCTCGACATATTTCAAAAGACCGCCGCAAAGGAACCGCACAAGGTGTATATAGCCAGCGCGGACAGCGATCTTGCCGAGGGCATGTGTAAAAAAGCCAAAAGCTTGCGTCCGGACTGCGATATAGAAGTAGTGTGGATAGGCCCTGTAATAGGTTCGCATACCGGGTGCAACGCCGTCGGTATATCCTTTGTTTCGGATAAGACGCGCAGCGAATAATTAAATAAAATAAACTATTCATACGGTGATACCATGGCATTTACTCTTTCCGCAGATACTTCGTGCGATATTTTCCGCAGTGAACTCAAGGCAGACGGTATAGAATACCGACCGCTTATTTATACGATAGACGACGTAGCGTACTTCGACGAATTTACCGAAGATAAAGACTACAAAGCGTTTTACGATAAGATCCGCGAAGGCAAAATGCCGACGACGTCGCAGATCAACATAGCCGAACACGAAGAATTTTTCGAGACTTTGTGTGAAAAATACGACGGTGATATTCTTCATATCACCTTGTCGTCCGGGCTTTCCAGTACTTACACCAGTGCGTGTGCTGCGGCGGATGCCGTAAACGAACGCCGCGGTAACCGCGTATATGTTGTTGATTCGCTGGGTGCGACCATAGCTACTCGCCAAGTAGTGGATGAGGCGAAGAGACTTCGCGATTCGGGGGTTTCGGCTGCGCAGGCTGCGGACAGTCTGAAAGAATTCGCAAACCATTTGCACACGTGGTTTATGCCTTACGACCTTATGCACCTAAAGCGCGGAGGCAGAGTTTCGGGACCGTCGGCGTACATAGGTACGGCGCTTCATATAAAACCGATAATATTCATAAACAAGAACGGCGGACTTTCCGTCATGCAGAAAGAGCTGGGTGTCGGCAAGGGCATTAGGAACATGACGGACAAGTTTAAAAAATTCGGCGCCGAAACTCCGCACAAAGTATACATAGCAAGTGCGGACAGCGATCTCGCGGAAGAATTATTGATGTCCGCAAAAGCCGTGCGTCCCGACTGTACTTACGAAATAGGCTGGATAGGACCCGTTATCGGTGCGCATACGGGCTGTAACGCCGTCGGAATATCGTTTGTATCCGAAAAACTGCGCGCCGAAATTTGATCGACATTAAATATCCCCACACCGAAAAAGGAGAAATCATGAAATTTCTATTAAGCAGCGACAGATCGTGCGATATATTCTGCAGCGAAATGCAGCAGCGCGATATAGCGTACATATCCCAAGTGTTTACAATTGACGACGTACCTTACGTCGACGATTTCGACAAGGATGAGGATTACAAGGCGTTTTACGACAAGATCCGTGCAGGCAAAATGCCCACCACATCGCAGATAAACATTGCCGAGCACGAAGAGTTTTTCGAAACGTTATTGAACAAAAACGAAACGGATATAATACATATAACGCTTTCTTCCGGACTTTCCAGCACTTATGCCAGCGCGTGCGCCGCGGCGGAAGCCGTAAACGAGCGCCGCGGCAGAAAATGCGTGTTCGTAGTGGATTCGTTAAGCGCGACGACGGTACAGAGAATCGTTGTAGACGAAGCGCAGAAACTCCGCGATGCCGACGTATCCGCAGAGGAAACGGCGGAAAAGCTTAAGGAGATCATAAGCCGCATACAGGTGTGGTTCATGCCCACGGATCTTATGCACTTGAAACGCGGCGGCAGAGTTTCGGGCGCGTCGGCTGTTATAGGCACGGCGCTCAATATAAAGCCTATCCTCATAATCAATAAAGAGGGAAAGCTTGCGGTCGTTGCAAAAAAGATGGGCGTAGCAAAGGGCATGGCTTACATGTTGGACAAGTTTAAAGAATTTGCGGCGCCGTGTACCGCGGAATCGCCGGTGTATATCCATTCGGCGGACAGCTCTTACGACAAAGAGCTGTGTGAAAAAGTAAAAGCTATCCGTCCCGACTGCGATGTAAAAATCGGGTGGGTAGGACCGGTCATCGGCGCGCATACGGGCGTAGGGATGTTCGGTATTACGTTCGTTTCCGACAGACCTCGCGAAATGTGATCGGATTAACAGTCCGATCGGCGGAGAGAAAATGCAAGAGCCGTATCAGTGGTATGTATTTTACGTAAGAACAAATTCCGAAAACCGTGTGATCCGAGAGCTTACACGGTTTATCGATATGCACGATTTCGGCGGATACGAATTCGAACCTTTCTGCCCGGAATCCGAGATATATTTCAGAGGTAACAAGCTGAGGCAACAAGGCAGGGCTTACCGCCGCCGTCCGCTGTTTCCCGGATATGTTTTCATAGAAACCACAATGCCGTCGCGCGAGTTTTTGACAGGATTCGGAGCGTATATTTATTCTTCGCACGACGTGATAAGACTGCTTAAATGCGGCAACGGGGACAATATAGCGCTACCGCTTGACGAACGTCGGCGTATGGAGTATTTGTTAAAGGGCAAACGCTGTGTCGAGCGTTCCGTAGGGTATATCGCAGGGGATAAAATTTGCGTGACGGACGGCCCGCTTCGTGGCAGCGAGGGCATGATAACGTACATCAACAGACACAACCGTTATGCGGATATACAAGTGGATATGTTCGGCGGAAAAATAAAAGCCAGGGTCGCTTTGGAGATCGTGGAAAAAACCGTGTGATTTTACCGAAAATGTTGAAAATCGTTTTTCGACGTGATATAATGTAAACACGATACTACAGCTACATTTAACGGTCGAAATGGACGGGACAGATAACGGTACCGAAGGTAAGCGTATAAACGAAAATACGGGAACGGGAGATGCGGAACTTGCGGCGGTTGCCGATACTGTCATTGGCTCCTGTTTTGCCGATCGGTTTTTCGGAGGGAACGGCGGAACTGAGGAGCCGAAGGCGAAAAACGCTGCGGAATACGGGCGCGTTTTATTCAATGGACGCGCAAAGAGCTGCGTCGGTAGAAACGTGTCTACGGAAACCCGTAATACGTCGGTGCATTCGGGACATAGAAAACGTTTGAGACAAGCCGCATACGACGATCCGGAACTGTACGGGCTGAGCGATGTGGAAATAATCGAATTGCTGTTGTCGTATTTCGTGCCGCAAAAAGACACCAACGTTACGGCGCACAGGCTGTTGGATAAATACGGGTCTGTGTACGGTGTATTACGCGCGCCGAGCGCGGAACTGGCGCTTGTTTCGGGTGTAACTTTGCAAGCGGCGTCGCTCATGCCGCTGCTTGCGTTTTTCTGCGTTGCCGGCGGTTGTGTGGACGTAAAGATCAATTCGCGCAGCGAGGCGGCGGAGATGTTCGGCGCGTTATTCGGAAACGGATCATTCGGTACGTATGTCGCGTTTTTGGACGGTAAATTCGGTATAGCGGCTGTGGAAAAGTTTACGGACGGATTGCCTGCTTTGCGCGCGATCGTTGCCGCGGCGTGCGGTTACGATGCGCGTTACGTGTTTATCGCACGGCGCGACGGCGCATTTTTGCCTAGCACATTCGATATTGTGTCCGCTGTTCGGGAATTGACGGAAACGTTGGCGTCTGTCGGCGTAAGACTATTGGATTATATGATGTTTACCGATTACGGATATTACACCCTCGGCAGTCCGCCGCGCAGCGACGGTTCGGTTATTTATACATTTACGCCGGTGCCGGTGTATGCGGATGCGCCGGATATGATAAGCCGATTAGGCAAAATGCGTTACACCGAAGATAAACGGGACGGTGATTCGAAAAATATCCGGGATACCGTGAAACAGTTGGGCATGATATCGGACGGCGGTACGGAGCACGGTCCGAAATGACGTACGGCGCGAAGGCGCTGTGCTTTTGCGTTTCCGCATATGATCGCATACAATTATCACCGCTTGACAAACTATAATCATTGCGTGTATACTAAACGCAGAATAACGGCGCTATATGCGCAAGGAGCAAATCATGGCGAAAAAAGTTACAAAGGAAATGACTATATACGAAGTATTGTGTCTGGCGCCCGACAACGAGAATGTAGCGCAGGTGTTTTTCGATATGGGTATGCACTGCCTCGGCTGTCCCATATCGCGCGGCGAGACCGTGGAAGAAGCCGCCGCCGCGCACGGCAACGACGTTGACGAGCTTGTAAATAAGCTCAATGCGGTCATCGACTGACAATGAAGCTTGTAGTCGGCTTGGGAAATCCGGGTAGCGATTATCGGGAAACTTATCACAATATAGGATTCACTGCGCTGGACATGCTTGCCGTACGTTTAAACGCGCGTGGTTTCGCGTTCGATAAAAAGAGCGGTTCGGAGCTTGCGGAGTGCAGTTCGACGGAAAAGATATTGTTGTGCAAACCGCAGACTTATATGAATCTGTCGGGCGATGCGGTATCGTACTTATCTCGGTATTACAAGATAGAAAGCCGTAATATAATAGTCGTTTACGACGATATAGAAATGCGTAAGGGTACGGTCCGCGCCCGACTCGGCGGTTCTGCCGGTACTCATAACGGTATGCGCGACATAGTTGCAAAGCTGGGAAGCGATTTTGCAAGGGTGAGGATCGGCATAGGCGTAAGACCCGATTACATGGGACTTGCCGATTATGTGCTGTCGCGTGTTCCTGTTGCCGAACGTCCGCTTATGGACGGCGCTTGCGCGCTGGCGTGCGATTATATTTCGGACTGGTTGGACGGCAGGGAATGGCGCGAACTGACAACGAGCGTTAAGTGATACGAATGCGCGAAATAAAGGAAGTAATAAATACTTTCGGCGGCGATATGCACAGTATAGCCGCTTCGTTCGGGAACGGCGTAAAAATGTCGGTGTTCGGACTTACACAGTCGGATATTCGGTTGTTTTGCTGTGCGTTCGATTCGTTCGTGTACGTGTGCGCCGACGTAGTTGCGGCGCGCGCGGCATACGTCGAGTTTTCCATGCATTATCCGTCGGCGGAACTGTTGTTACCCAAAAACAACGTTTTGCTTATATCGGGTACGGAACGCGGCGGCGCGCGTGCCCGTGCGCTATATAATATAGCAAGCGGAAAATGCAAGGTAGTTGTTACTACCGCGGAAGCGCTTATGCAGATCTTACCTCGTCCGGAAGATATAACGGAAGCTGCCGTTGTTTTTACCGTCGGACGGAAATACCGTACCGACGCCGTTCTCGCAAGCCTAACAAACGCCGGATACGTTAGAGTCGGGCATGTGGAGGAACCCGGGCAGTTTTCGGTGCGCGGCGATATTTTGGATATTTGCACGCCCGGCGGCGAAGCTGCGCGTATCGAATTTTTCGGTTACGAATGCGACGGGATACGCGCGCTGGATACTGCGTCTCAAAGCGCACACGGCACGCTGGACGGTTTTACAGCGTATCCGGTTACGGAACTTGTATGTGCCGACAGATCCGATGCGGTGGAAAAGCTGTTGAGATCGGGCGAACGCCGAAAGATGTCGGGAGTGCCCGTCGAACACCGCATGGCGGAACGGCTGCGTACCGGAGATCCCGACGGGGAACAGACCGTACTTTCGCTGTTTCCGCACACTACGCTCGATAAATTTTGCGGTATGCCGATAATAGCCGAAGATGCGAAAACCGTATACGACGGCTGTGTTTTTTCGTACAGAGAACACGTTTCGCGCGCAACGCGGTTGATCGAGGCCGGTGAAGCGCCTATGTGTGCGGCGGACAATCTGGTAAGCGTTCCGCCCGTAAACGGAATGTGTCTGTGTTTTCATGCGATAGACAGCAACAACAGGTTTTTTTCGCCCGATGCGGTATATAAATTCAAAAGCATAAATCTTCCGCTGTACGGCAGGAATTTTGCGCAGTTAAAGGACGACGTCGCGGCGTGGCGGTCGCGCGGTATACGCGTTTTTGTCGCAGCCGATATAAAGAGTTCTTTGGAACAGCTCGAATGTCTCGATGTCGAATATATAGAGCCGACTGCCGACGGCGGAGTCTTTTTCGATGCGGATACCGTTGTCATAGGTATGCGCAACGTCGGCAAAAAACGCGATCCGTTTGCGTCGGTAAAGCGTACGGGCATGAGCGAACTGCCCAAGCCGGGCGATTACGTGGTACACGAAACTCACGGGATCGGTATATGCGAAGCGGTGGGCGCGGTCGATTACGGCGATTACGAACGCGATTATATAACGGTGAGATACGCCGGCGGCGATACGTTGTACGTTCCCGTCGAAAACATGAGTCGCTTGAGTAAGTACGATTTTAACGACGATACGCCCAAATTGAGCAAGCTGGGCGGAGCGGAGTTCGAGCGTGTCAAGTCAAAGGTAAAGTCCAAGCTTAAAGCGATGGCTTTCGACCTGTTGACTCTGTACGCCAAGCGTGAATCGGGCGGCGGTAAAGCGTATGCGACAGACGGCGAAATGGAAGACGAGTTCGCCGCCGATTTCCCGTATACGGAAACGCCCGATCAATTGTCTGCGATAGACGCGTGTTTCGACGATCTTTGTCGCGGCAAAATAATGGACAGACTGATATGCGGCGACGTAGGATTCGGTAAAACGGAAGTGGCGCTGCGCGTCGCGTTCAAAGTCGTATCGCAGGGCGGTCAGGTCGCGTTCATGTCGCCGACTACCGTACTGTGTCACCAGCATTACAACACTACAAGATCGCGTATGGAACGGTTCGGCATTAACGTTGCCGCATTGTCGCGCGCCGAACCGGACACAGCAAAAACATTGAAAGGGCTTGCTGACGGTTCCGTAGATATAGTATGCGGTACACATAAACTTTTGGGCAGTTCCGTCAAATTTAAAAATCTCGAACTTTTGATACTCGACGAAGAACAGAAGTTCGGGGTATCGGACAAGGAAAAAATCAAAAACTTAAAGACGGATATCAACGTACTTACGCTTTCGGCGACGCCTATACCCAGAACTCTGCATATGGCGCTTTCGGGCATACGCGATGTATCGATGTTGGAAACTCCGCCTACGGGAAGACTGCCGGCACAGGTCTACGTCACCGAATATTCGGACGCGTTGGCGGTGGATGCGGTCACTCGTGAAACGGCTCGCGGCGGACAGGTGTTTATCGTATACAATTATGTAAGCGGCGGAACGAAAAACGGCGGGATCGCGGAGTATACGGCGCGGCTCGCATCGCTGATGCCGGACGTCAAATTTACATACGCGCACGGACAAATGGATAAACGGCTACTTAACGCCGCAGTGGAAGATTTTGCGGCGAAAAAAGCCGATGTCTTGGTAGCTACTACTATTATAGAAAACGGGATAGATATTCCCAACGCCAACACAATGGTGGTTTACGGCGCCGAAAATATGGGTTTAAGCCAGATGTACCAGCTTAAAGGCAGGGTGGGAAGATCGGACAGAGTGGCGCAGGTGTATTTTACTTACGGCAGCGATTCGGCGCTTACCTGCGCGGCGCTCGAACGGCTTACCGCAGTATCGCGCTATACCGATCTCGGCAGCGGCGTGAAGATAGCGGAACAGGATATGCGCATACGCGGCGTGGGCAACGTTTTCGGCGCGGAACAGCACGGGCATATGGTCAGTGTCGGATATAATATGTACTGCAAGCTGTTAAAGGAAGCCGTAGCGGAAATAAAAGGACAGGCTGTGCGTGCGCACAAAGATCCGGTAATGCGCGTGGACTTTACTGCGGTAATACCCAAAGACTACTGCGACGGCACTATGCGCGTCGAACTATATAAACGTATATCGCAGTTAAAGACCGAACGCGAACGCGACGAACTGCTGTCCGGATTGAAAGACGCATACGAATCTGTGCCGACAGAACTGAAAAATCTTGCCAACGTCGGTCTTATAAAAAATCTCGCTTACGATTTGAACGCCGTTTCGGTAACGCTTTTGCGTTCCGGAGCAAAGATAGAATTTTGTGATATAAAAGACGTCAGACCCGGTTTCGAAAGTTTCGGCGGTACATTAAACGCAGTCAAATCGGCGACCGTGGTTTTCGACAGCGTAAGATCGCTGCTGAAATATCTCAACTTCGTTTGCGGTTGACGCACCGAGTCCATCCGATACGCGCTTATCGGAAATAAAACACGGATAAACGGAATATTTATCTTAGGATACTTGACTCGCGGGCGTTTACAGCGTATACCGTATCGGGCAGTATTAAAGCAGTTTGCGAATAGTATGTCGGAAAGGCATACGTTCGGCTCTAAAAACTGCGAATAATGCGATCGGGATCGAATCGCTTATAAGCCGCACTTTATAAAATCGTGTTCAAACAGTTGACACGGCATGGATTTTATTGTATAATACTCAATGCACTGCGGTGTATTTGGTTTTGCCTGCCCCGGCGGATCGAAATGCACGTCGGTAAGCGCGGCGGCGTGAAACGTTTGCGCTTGAAACTATTATTTACGAGGTTGTTTTCGATGAAAACATTGATGGCTAAAAAGATAGATTCCCGTACTGCCGACTATAAGATCGGAAATAAGGAATACAAGCGTAATTGGTACGTCGTAGATGCGGCAGGCGTTCCGCTCGGCAGGCTTGCGAGCGTTGTGGCGTCGGTTCTCAAGGGTAAGACGAAACCCGAATATACCCCTAACACGGATGTCGGAGATTTTGTCATAGTCGTTAATACGGATAAGGTCGTTCTTACGGGCAACAAGGCCGATAAAAAGCTCCGTACTTACCATACCGGATATATGGGCGGACTCAAGCAGCAGAAATATTCGCATTTTCTCGAAGAAAATTCGGATAAAGCGGTTGCCAAAGCGGTCAAGGGTATGCTCCCCAAAAATTCGCTCGGACGCAAGATGATAAAAAAACTCAAGCTTTTCAAGGGCGCCGAGCATAATCACGAAGCACAGCATCCCCAACAGCTCGCGATCGGGCTTAATAAAGACAAGGCAAACAAGGAACAGAGGTAATACGCCATGGCAGCTAAAACTACCGCAAAAAAGAAAGTTCAGTACTGGGGCACGGGCAGACGTAAGAAAGCCGTTGCGCGTGTTCGTATTTTGGCCGGCGGTTCGGGTACGATAACCGTCAACAAGCGTACGCTCGACGATTATTTTCCGCTCGACACGCTTAAGCTGATAGTCAATCAGCCGTTTGTCGAGACCGATACTGTGGGCAAGTTCGATGTAATAATCAACGTCCGCGGCGGCGGTTATACCGGTCAGGCCGGTGCGATACGTCACGGAATTTCCCGGGCGCTCTGCAACGTCGATTCAACGTACCGTCCGGCGCTTAAAAAAGCAGGATTTTTGACGCGCGATCCCAGAATGAAAGAGCGTAAAAAATACGGTCTTAAAAAAGCGCGTAAAGCTCCGCAGTTCTCCAAGCGTTGATCGATGTCCGTCATTCTCGGCGAAGGCGATTTGCTTGATACGAACGGTGATCTATGCGAAGCCGGTTATGCTTTTTCGCAAGTTAAAAAGTACAGCCGGTCGCAGATAAAACGTAAAAAGCTGCGCATCAAGGAATGGGATTATTATTGCTTTTGCGACGGAGATTATGCGGTTGCGCTGACTGTTGCCGACAATTCTTACATGTCGCTAGGCTCCGTTTCGGTGCTCGACTTTAGTCACATCAAATACATCACCAAAAGTAAAATGGGTTTTATGCCGCGCGGCAGATTGAACATGCCGTCCGATTGCATGTCGGGCAATGTCCTCTTCCGAAAAGGCGGCGTAAATATCGAGTTTACGGTAAATGCCGACGGAACGCGTACTTTAAAAAGCGAATTCGAAAAATTCGACGGTAAAAAAGATCTTGCATGCGAATTCGTACTTGACGGATATGCAGGCGACAATATAACGGTCTCGATCCCGTTCGAAGAAAAGCGTAGATTTTATTACAATACAAAGATCAACTGCTTAAAAGGCAGCGGTTGGTTCGAAATCGGCGATGACCGACACGAATTTACGGAAGGTTTTGCCGGATTGGACTGGGGCAGGGGCGTTTGGCCTTATAAAAACACCTGGTATTGGTCGTCGCTGTCCTGTGAGGTGAACGGAAAGCCGTTCGGGCTGAATCTCGGCTACGGGTTCGGAAAGCCGGTGGCCAGCGAAAACACCGTCTTTTACGACGGCAATGCGTACAAACTGGATAAGGTCGATTTCGATATCCCTTATACCTGCGGCGAAAAGGATTACTTAAAGCCGTGGAAGATAACGGACGACAAGGCGAGATTGGAATTTGTTTTCTACCCGATGATAGACCGTAAAGACAAAATGCACGCATTGTTTCTGTCTACCGATCAACATCAGGTTTTCGGCAAATTCTACGGTAAAGCGATACTCGATGACGGTACAATTTTAACGGTATCGGATAAGATCGGGTTTGCGGAACACGTAGTCAATAAATGGTAAGTTTTTACCGACACTCAAGTTAATAATAAGCGCCCGTAAATTCGGGCGATACGGAAAGATGGCTGAGCGGCTGAAGGCACACGCTTGGAAAGCGTGCGTACTGTAACAGGTACCGCGGGTTCAAATCCCGCTCTTTCCGCCAAGTTGCTCCGAGTTGAACCCCAAGGTTTAGTTCGGAGTTTTTGTTTGTGGATTTTCAAATTAAACAAAATCACTAATTAGCAAACATCAAACAAATCAAAAGGTTTGAGACATCAATTTGGTAGTCATCTGACATTTAAATCGCAAGCGCTTAATTATGTCTAAAATCGCATATATTATAATCAACTATCAATATTGAGTCATTTATTCGTTACAAAATAACCATAAATGAGTAGATTTAATTAAATCGAATTCTGCTTTCGTAACACTATATGACATACGTTGTACTTTATTAAATATAGTTTCCAACTTTGACATCCACTCTGTTTTTGTTTCTTTACCACCTACCAAGGTGGCGTCCTCTGGGCGAACTATCTTTTTCTCAAAAATTGATGTCCAATGATCCCCTGCTGTGGCAATAGTTTTGCATTCGCTTAATGTTACACAGTCCCAAATTGAGATCTCATCATCAGATTGACCAGCACTAATAAGATCATAGTTCTGGTCATCTGCTTCAGATTTAGCGCGTGTGTAAATTGGTTTCGGTAAGGCTTTTATAAGCCAATCTTTGCCATATTTTTTCTCCAGCTCACGTTCAAATAAATCTTTAATACATTTCCTTATTTCTGTGATATATTGTAATGATTCTTGATTATATAATTTTGCCTCATCATCCCAATATTCTTTTAAACCATCTGGATTAAAGTCAGTTCTATCATTTGAAATAACTTTTTGAAATGAACGCCAAAATCTTCTTTCGGCACCACCCCCTAAATATCCCCTTAAATCTTTTCTTTGCTCAAATGTTACATTATTAAAATAATTAATAAGAGGATCGAGATAAAACTTAACTTGTGCAAAATAAGATTCCAATCTATCTTGCTTGGGTGAAATGTGGTCTTTGGCTATCAAAAGATTAACTATATCATTTATGACTCTTAAAATTGCTTGAATACCACGATTAATAGTTAATATGCCATACTCTTTATCGCCCTTGTTCCACTCTTGTTCAGTATTCTGCATAATATATTTAAGGCATTTTTCAATAAAAATATAAAAATGGTTACATGTTTCTTGCATTCCACCTAAATCAAAAGTCCCATCCTTCACTATTACATTTTTCTTCCCAAATAATGAGAAAAAATCACATTTATTTAAAGCATTTTGAATAGCTTCTACAGTTATACATCTAGTTGGTAATGTTTCGTTTTCACCAATAACTACACGGTCTAATAAGGGAGATGTTTCCTCTTCGCCTAGCATTTGCGCGATTTTGGATCGTAATGCTTTTCTGCGTTCATTATAATTTGGAGATTCCCAAAGCATGTCTGAGTTAAGGGTTACTCTTAAAGTTTTTGGCACAGCCTTTTGATTTTCATTAATATCCATAAATAGCTTTATTTGTTCTTCTCGCGCTAAATCAACGAATGCTACCACGGGAATTGTATTGTTTTTAGCATAATGAGAATCAGAGTAACCATACAGCCGGTGCTGACCATCTATAATATAAGCAGATCGATATCGCTTAGGTAAATACAATACTCCAATTTTAGATATACATCCATCAACTTTAGTTGCTGATGGTTCAAACTTCAACCCACGCCCATTAGTATCAATACTTATAATTACTGAATTAGGAAAATATCCGCCATTATTGATAAATTGTTGCACTGATTTTAAGCGGGATTTCTTAATCAATCGTTGATATGTTGGCATCATATTCTTGTTAGCTTCGTTTCTATGGAGAACATATCCAATTTTGAGTAAACGTTCTGGTTCAATTGAAAATGAATAATATTTAAATCCCCCCATTTCTCCTTGAATTGCCGGAATTTTATCGTCCATATTTTTGATTTCAACATTTGCAAAAACGTTTCCCAAAAATTGATATTTTGCACTTGTCCCAAGATGCTTCGTTAATTCCCAATAATAATCTACAACAGAATCGCTGAAATGCACTATGTCCCAGTCTTTTAATCGTTGTTGATCTGCGTTATTTAAAATATAGTTATGTGTAGCCCAAATAAATTTAACTTTTCTCCCGGGATAATGTGAACGTGCTTCTTTTGCCAACCCGTCCATTTGTCCATGGAGAGCTTCAATTTCTTTCTTAAATACAGCCTCGCGTGGCGTTTCGAAGTTTGAAGATTTGCATTCAACAATAATGATAGATTCTTCATCCGTAGCAAATATATCAATTTGTTGTGTATCGTTAATATTGTGGGGGTTATACACCATTACAAAATTACGGTCACAATTCATATATTTAAACCCCATTCTGGCGAATAGTGACCAAACTTTATCTTCAAATATCTCATCAGAAGGCTTATTTCGTTTGACGCTTATAAACCTGTCGTCCGCATAAGCTTTAATGAGTTCCCAACCTTCTGAACGTAGCGCGTCTAAAGCCCCGACTCTTTCTTTCGCGGTAATGTATGTTTTACTTCTTAATGCTCGCGCTTTCAATAAATCTTGATCGCTTACGATTTTATCCCAATTTGTTTTACCCATTATTATGTCCTCCGAATGTTTGTAAAAATGTACTCATCGATTTTTTCTCTTTTGGAATTTTTTCCGCCTATTAAGCTATTTCTTGAATAGACTATAGGATTGTCATCCTTTCCGAATATTTCTTTTATCTTTGGATGAGCTGCGTTTGTCAAAATATAATAAGCCTCTTTGTGTTTGATATACTCAATAAAATGACATAATCGCTCTTGATCGTTTAATGAAAATAAATTTTTATTATATTCAATAAAACCATTATTATTATGCGAAACGGTATATGGTGGATCCAAAAATACTAAGTCATGGCGCTTAATAATATACTTGTTACATTCAAAATCGCCACATTTTATATTAGACTTTTTTAGTTTTTTACTAACTTGTAATATCCGTTGGTCATCATAGTGCCAATTTTTCCTATAACCATATGGCACATTATATCCCCCATTTTTATTCACACGATATATCCCGTTATATGATGTTTGATTTAAAAAAACGAACCGTGCGGCACGTTCTATCGGATCCACTAATTTTAAATCTCTGATCCTATAATAGTTGGTTTCTGTGTTTTCATAAGTTGAAAGTATATTTAATACAAGATGTGGATTATCTCGTATATTAACATAAGTATTTATCAAATCGTCATTAATATCTGATAAGTAAGATTTTCTTTTATGTTCCAAAGCTAAAAAAGCCGCAGCCCCACCAAGAAAGGGCTCGTGAAAATGATTAAATTCTATCGAGCTTAAAAGATCATTTAAATGTGGAACAAACCAACTTTTTCCGCCAGCCCATCTAATAAATGGTTCAATAGTCGTCATATTTTTCCTCGATAGATTGATAATATAACTAGTATAATGGATTCCGATATTTTTGTCAAGAACTGACAATATTCTTAAATATTGCAATATCGTATATAATAAAAGCAGTCATCTATACAAAAATTCTCATTCTATATAATTGGTGTTCAATTTACTCCTCGCTCTTTCCGCCAAGAGACATAAAAGGGCGCAATATGCGCCCTTTTATTTTATAAAAGAAAACCCGGAGATATGGAGTTTTTATACAAACCATTATTCAAAATCACAAAACAGTTCGGCGATACAAACGACAACATTTCGAGTAAGATAAACTCGATAAGATCCTTTATGTCATCACGCTTACTCCGAGTGCAAAGAACTTACAGCCATGGCGTTTTGTTGTAGTGCAGCAGGATAAACAGTTTATACACAGCATAGTTGCCTTAACCCAACGTAGCGCCTTCATAAAAACCTCCAACTGTCTTATCTGCGTATTCTTGGATAAATCCGACGCCTTCGACTACACCAAAGCTTATCAGTTTATTGGTGACTTGTATGGAGAACTTGTTACTAACCGCAACGTCGCTCGGTATAGGATCTTACTGGATAGGCGAGATGCTCGACAGACAATTCGAAGTAAAAGACTTGTTAAAAGTAAACAAAGACCGTTACGACTTAATGGCTGTGTTTCTCTCGGTTGTCCTTTACGAAATTCAAAACACCACGCAAACCTTTGTCCGAGTGCGTATAGACATATAAGTAAAATAAGACCTTGACAAAGATACAAGCATATGATACACTTGTAACGACACATAGACGGTAAGCAGCGGTACAAGTACGGTTTCGACAAAGTCGGACGGCTTATCTCGGAAAAGGACATTGAAAACAACAGAGAAGTATGCTACACTTACGACGACAGCGGAAATATCCTGACGAAGAGCGTAAACGGAGTTATTACCGACTACCGATACGCCGACGGAACGGATAGACTGATGTCGTTCGGAGACGAGACGTTTGAATACGACGGCATGGGCAATCCCACGAAGTATCGCGGACTTGACTGTGCGTGGGAAAAGGGTAGACAGTTAAAGCAGATATTCGACGGCGCTACCGTCGTAAGGTTCAGATATGATGTGTTCGGTATACGAACAAGCAAGACCGTCGGAAACTTAGTAACGAATTACATATACGAGAACGGTAAGTTGTTACGCCAAACGACAGGCAACGACATGATAAATTTCATTATAAAATAGTAGCTTCTTGAATATGAATGAGTTTGAGATATCGGACTCATTCTTATATTGGCGATTAACATATTGGAGACTAATTAATGAAAACAATACGATCTCGAACATCAGTTCGCATATACAAACTACAACCGATCTCGCAAGAAAACATCGATACTATCTTGCGATCCGCGACACTAGCTCCGAGCGCAAAGAATTTACAGCCGTGGCGGTTCGTCGTCGTGCAGCAAGATAAAGAGCTTATTCAGAGTATATCAGATTTAATGCAACGTAGTACATTTATTAAAACCGCCGACTGCCTTATCTGTGTATTCTTGGATAAAGAACAAGCCTTCGATCAAGTAAAAGACTGTCAATCGATAGGCGCTTGCATAGAGAATATGCTGCTTGCCGCAACGTCATTGGGTATAGGCTCATGCTGGATAGGCGAGATATTAGACAATCAAACAGAAGTGAAAACACTTTTAGGTGTAGATCAATCACGATACGACCTAATGGCGATAATATCGCTCGGCTATCCTTTGCGTGAAAGTAAGACCCAAACACCGCGAAAGCCCTTATCCGAGTGCGTGTTGGCATATAAGTAAAATAATACATTGAAAAGATACATTTATGTAACAGTGCATTTTTTATGCGCGATTGATATTCGACAAGGTGTACGATAAGCCCGACGACGAGAAAGAGAAGCTTTAGCAATGCTTGCGCTATTTACGCTCGATTTCGGTTTGTTTATCGACATGCCGTTTGTGTTGCAAAAAGTTGTCTGTTGTAATAATTTTATAGTCTATACTGTCAATTTTGTTAGCAATGTGTGGGTAGTCGGATATGGTTTATCGTTCATATCAAATATGAATAAAACGATATAGGGTTTGACCCCGTTTCTGTCTGCTACTTTTTTCGGCAATTTAGAACGCTGTTTATCATTGTGCATTGACAAATAAAAGCCGCCGAGAGACGGTTTTTGTTTGTCGGAATAAGTTTCGACCTGTATTTTTGGGATAAATCCGACGGTATTTGTTATTGATTTTCGATACACGGTTTTTTATAATAAATTATATACGGTGCGCTATACGCTTGAATGCGGAACAGGTCGCGCCGAATAGAAAGGAGATGATGATATGAAAAAACGGATCATATCTGTGTCGATCGTGATCGTTATGGCTTTATCCGTATTTGTAGGATGTAGCGACGCTCCGAGCGGAAAGCCCACGGCGCCCGATGTTACCGGTGTAGTATTCTCCGACAGGTCTGTCGTGTATAACGGGCAAGCGCAGTCGTTGACATGCGAAAACCTTCCGGCCGGGGTAAAGGTCGTGTACGAAAACAATATTCACACCGATGCCGGAACATACAACGCAAAAGCAGAGATATACGCAAAAGGCGGGGGACTCTTAAAAACACTTGACGCAACTTTAACCGTTAGGCAAAAGTCGGCGACGGTCGTCATAGACAACAAAACGTCCGTTATCGGCGATGCAAAGGAGGAGCTTACATACACTGCCGACGGAGTGTTGGAGGGCGACGATCTGGGCGTTACTTTGACCGTTGACATTTCGGCTGTCGGTACAAAACAAATACAAGGCAGTTATAAAAACAATAATTACGATGTTACGTTTACCGGCGGAACTTATTCGGTAGAGCCGCCCGATGTGTCGAGCGTCGTGTTTGTCGATAAATCTGCGGTATACGACGGGCAAAGACACGAATTGACCGCATCCGGCATTCCCGAAGGAATTTCCGTCGAATACGAAAACAATGCGCATACCGGCGCGGGAACGTATTATGTTACCGCAAAACTTTATAAGGGAACGTATCTTGTAGAAACAAGAAACGCGTTTTTGACAGTGGCTAAAAAACAGGCGACCGTAACAATAGACGATAAATCGTCTATGGTCGGCACGACCGAAGAATTGACATATACGACCGACGGAGTTTTGGCCGGCGACGATCTGGGTGTAAAGCTTTCCGTAAAGACGTCGACGAGTGGGATAAAGCAGATAAAAGGGACCGCATCCAACGAGAATTACGACGTTACGTTTGTCGGCGGAACTTACACAGTGTCGGAAGAGTTCATGAATAATTTGACATTGGAAACAACGGATGACTTTTTGCCGAATTATGCGCCGTTCGCGTTGCAAAATGCGATCTTTACGGAATCGGTGATTACTTCGATCTCCTTTATTTACAGCAAACTCGTCAGCGGTTATACGGCGGATTCGCAAGGTCTGTATATGCCCGTATATGTGGTAAAAAAAGATTTTACCACCAAGCAATCGGAATGCACCGTCGAAAACGGGAAAAAGATATTGCTCGATTTTACCGGAAAGCTTGTAGGCGTCAAATCCGGCGACGTAATTACCGCGGACGGGCTGCATATCGAGATAGGTGCCGACGAGACTCTTGCTTTCGGCGACGCGGCGATGACAGTGTTGCCGCGGTATACGAAGAGGGATCGATCGTATCCGTTCCACGGGAAGATATTCGAGAGCAAGCAATCTTGGAATGACCGTTCGTTGATGTTCGGTATCGTCGGCTATTCGACGAAAAACGTTCCCGACGACGATAAAACGTACATATCGTTTTTGGGCGATAGCATAAGCACGTACGCAGGCTATTCCAACAGCACGGCATATAACGATACAATAGGCGGAAACGCAATTTGGTTCCCCAACAATAATTATTCGGGCGCCGATCTTATAGTTCAGGATACATGGTGGCACAGCTCCGCGGCTCGGCTCGGGTATACGCTTTGCGTAAACAATTCCTGGTCCGGCTCGGTAGTAAACACCGCGCAGACTTACAATGTCCGCGCAAAAAATCTGCACAACAAAAACGGCAATCGTCCGGACGTGATAGTCATATTTATGGGCGTAAACGATTATGCTGCCAATACCGCGGTCGGAACGTACGACGGCACGACCGCCGCCCCGACTGCGCCGTCGGATTTCAGCAGTGCTTACGGAAAGACGGTCGCTACGATAAAGTCGGCGTATCCCGCCGCCAAGGTGTTTTGCTGCACGTTCCTGCCCGACCGCAAACGTTTTTCGGGCGGTACAAACGGCAACGGCATTAACGAGACGGCATATAACGACGCGATCCGCGCGATCGCGGAAAATACAGGCTGTTATCTCGTAGATCTGTATGCCGACTGCGGCATTAACGAGAGCAATATAGGGTCGTACACCGTGGACAGACTTCACCCCAATTCCGCGGGAATGACGAAAATCGCGGATGTTGTCGTAAGCTCTGTTCAGGCGGTATGCGGCGTTTCGGCTGCGGCATGACGGATATTTCGCTGTGACCCGACGCGGACATTATGCGGCTTTAGGACATCCCGTACGTTTTTAATATGCGTACGGGATTTTACATGCTTGTAAATCATTCGTTTTCGCTGACGAATATCGGCAAATCGTGAAAGTATCTTGTATTTTTGTTCGTTTTATGTTATAATCTTATAGTATCGGTAAGGAGACGTCTGTATGAGCAAGTACGGTCCGCTGTGGTGCTTTGTCGCGCAGGCGAAAAGCTTTCCGCTTAAATTGACTTTAGGGGAGCTTAGCTAACTCGGAGTTACGATAACCATTCTTTTTTGAACGCCAAAAAGGAATTGAACGCATACGGCTGTACGGTATGCAAAATACCGCTGAAAGAAAAAGATTTAAGGAACAGCGCCCCATCCGTCGGGATTTGCGAAGATAACGTGGCGTTAACGTTGCGTATATCCTAAAGCCGCCGACAGACGGAGATCATATATATATCCTTTTTTACGGAGCGATGGTTATGAACGGTATCTTATATTTCAGCGCGACGGGCAACAGTCTTTATATAGCGAAAAAATTGCAGAGCACGATAGGCGGCGTTATCCGTTACATTCCGAAATACGTCGGAGACGGCGGAGAGTTCGAAAGACTGTATATAGTGACACCGATATATTCGTACGGTATACCGATACATGTCGCCGAGCTTTTGCCACGGCTCGACAAAACTAAGGAGATCACGGTAATACAGAATTACGGCGGTATGGCGTGCGGGGCGGATCGGCTTATGTACGTGTATGCTCTGCGCAGCGGATTGAATATAAAAAGCGTTTATAAACTTAAAATGCCCGAAAATTATACGCTTACTTTTACAGTGCCGAAGTTCTATTTGAACCGCGCTTTGAAAAAAGCGGATAGACGCATCGATGCTGTTGTCGACTGTATAATTAAGGGCGAGAGCCGTATCCCGGAAAAATGCGGCACAAAAGAAAGAATTTATCTTAAAAACAGATCGAACTGGCATTTGATCGGCAAACGTTTTTCTGTCGCCGACGATTGTACGCGCTGCGGCAAATGTGTTTCACTTTGTCCTGCCGCAAATATTTCCTTGAGCGACGGCGGCATAATATTCGGCGATTCATGTGTAGCGTGTTTGGGGTGTTACCACCGTTGTCCGCAGAAAGCTATCCGATATAACAATAAAAAAAAGCGCGACCGTTACGTCAATCCGAATATCGACGAAAACGATATAGGAAAAGATTTGTGACCATCGGGGCGGCTAGGCTTTTTATGCGTCGTACGAAAGCCGGCGGCGCAACATGCTTTGATAAATTATATTGTACACGCGGCTTAATGCATGGCAAAAGCGGTTTTCGGATATATCGTAAAAACATAAAACAACGGGCGTTCGTTAAAGCGCAATTCCCATAGGGATTAAAAAAACAAAAATTTTATAAGAGTTGCACTTTCAAGCGATGAAAAAGAACAGGA
>CAJUBY010000032.1 GCA_910585055.1 uncultured Christensenella sp.
CCATGTAAAATGCACCTCCAAAAGTTTTGTCTAACTTTTGGGGTGCATTTCATTGCCGGTGGTTTTTCATTTTAAACTATCGGAATGTCGGTCAGTCGTCGAGTTCGTCGGCAGGATTATTTTCCGAAGACTCTTCTTTTTCCGCACTGTCGGAACTTTCGGAACCATCGGAAATGGGCTCTTCGGCAGCATCGGTCTCGGGACGGCTCGGTTCGTCGTCGTAATCGAATCCTTCGTTATCCGCATTCGCTTCGGTTGCGTCGGAATCCTTTTGAGCCTGCAGACGTTCGATGTCTTTGATAACGTCGCTGCGGTCGTATTCGGAAGAGTATACGACTTTCTTTTTGCTCTTGATGCGGTCGCGTACACGTATCACAACGATTATGATGACTGCAGCCAACAGAGCGGCGCTGAATATTACGGTAGGGATGACCCACCACTGAATTTCGGATGCCGCAGCTTCCGTATTGCTGTTATTGTCGTCGCTGTCGGAAGTCTCGGAAAGTTTAACGGCAATTTGCTGTTTGTTGTTTTTGTCTTTTTCGGCTGTTTCGAATTCGAGATTGTCTATCTCAGTCATAGTAACGCCGCCGATGACCAGCTTGCCGAGTATATAACTGTCGTAATCGTCACCGCCGAAAGATATTTCGAGACCGACGCTGCCGCCGTTATCGCCTGTGGAAACATAGAAAGTATATGTTTTAAAAGTTTCGTAATCGCGGCTGTCTTCGTTGTTTTTGTCTACTAAAGTCGTTGTGTCTTTGATGTTTTCGAACACCGCCGATGTGCCGGTGAGCTTTAACGTGGCGCCGACGGAAGTTTTATCTTTGCGCACGTCGTCCGCAACGCGCACTTTTACAGGAATATCTACGCGGTAGTATTTGCTTGCCGCAAGCGAAAGGGTATTGTCGTAAGTGTATACGGTACGGTTTTTTGCGCTGTTGTTGATGAACAGCATGTTACCTTTTAAGCCGTTTGTTTTGAATCCTTCGTAAACCGTAAGATTCTTCATATAGTCGGCATTGAACATACCGCCGAGCGAAGTGTTTGTGTCGGCTGCCGTTTTGCGCCACTGGTATAACGTTCCGAAACTCTCGCTGTTTGCGATATAATCGTACGCGTTATAGTAGTCTATAGACAGTTCGGAGAAAGAGTATACACTGTAATCGAGCGATTTAAGAGTGTATTTTCCGGCAACGTCTGTTTTGTACCGAGCAAGAATCTCGGCGTATTCCTGCGCTACCGTTTTGCTTTCGTCCGCTGCGGTCCATTCGTCGAGAGCAACGCGTTTTACGAAAACATTGCCTGCGGAAAGCTTGTGCGAATGTTCGTTAGCGCCTTCGCGTCCGAGCCAAACTTCAACGTTGACTGTTTGATCGGAAAGGGGCGCGGCGAGATAGAACGTGAACGTTTTGTATGTGCCGTTTGTATCGGTTATATTTTCTATCGTGGAAATGACACTGCCGGACGAAGTCTTGAGAACAAGCGATGCTCCGTAACCGTCAATTCGGTTTACGGCAAGCTGCACCGTCAATTTGTTGGCTTTGTCCGTAGCGAGAGTAAGCGCGGGGGATTGATAACCGAACGCCGCCTGTTTTTCGTTGGACGATATAAGAAGTATGCTTGAAGTGTTTATGTCGCTCGGTACGGTCACGCCGGGTATGGATCCGTTTGTCGTTATCTCGTCAAGCGTCTTTTTATCTGTGGGTATTATTCCGTGAACGGCAGATTCGATGTTTGCACCTTCCGGCGCTACGAGCGACCATTCGGCTACTGTCATAGGGAATTTGATTTCGTTCATGTCGCCGACGACACTGAAGTTTCCGTTGCCTACGTTAGTGTCGTTTTCTGTTTCGTCGAGGGTATAGACACTTCCGCCGTCTGCGCCGGACATTTCCGAGTAATCGGAATATTTAAGTTCGGTAAAAGTAACGTTATCGAACATCGCTATACCGGACGAACGGGAATCGGGCGAACCGAGCCACAATTCGAAACGTGCGTCGTAATCGCAGAGCATGGAACCGCGAAGGTAAATTACCTGTTCTTTCCAACCGTAGTGCGCTTTGTCTTCGGCGTCTCCCGTAAGACCGGTGTATGTTTGCAGTGTGGAAACTTTATCCGATCCGGCGCGTTTGCCTTTTAATAAAACGGATATCCCGGCGCCGCCGCTAACGCTGTCGCCCTTAACCCATACCGAAAAACGGTAATATTTGTACCGTTGTATTTTTACTGTGGGGGAGGCGATACCGTAAGCGGCTTCCGTAAACTGTTTTCCGTCGTAAGTGCTGATGAGCATTATGTTGGGCACGTTAATCCCGTCGAAAAACTTGTTGTCGGGGGATATGCCGTCATGTTCGGCTCTGCCGTACGGCGCCCACGGATTAGTAGTAAAACCGTAAGTGTTGGCTTCTTTGTCCTCGAGATCGGGGATCCAGCTCTGCGAGTTGTACAGGAAGCTGTGAGCCATTCCGACATAGCTGAGATCTTTTTCGTTTTCGTCGTAATATACGTTTGTTTTCCATTCGTCGGTGTTTTGAGAGAACGTTCCGATCTCTTTGCCCGATTCCGTTTCGAAAGAACGTGTTTCGCAGAGATTGAGCGCGATAGCGGTATTGTCGGCGTTGGTGTAAACGTTTTCTTTGGAAGTGGCGACGCTTATGGGCGTTGTTTCGGTGGCGAAGTCGTGCGCGGATATCCGTTCCGCCGCGACAGTATCGAAAAACGCATAGCCGTGCGCGGTGTTGGGCATGATCTCGGGATCTTCGTCGTTGCCGGAAACGGCGTCGCCTATACCCAATACCAATTGAACGGTTTTTGTGAGCGACGACGACGTACGGATGTAAAATCTGTATTTGACCCAGCCGTAATTGTTGTTTTCCGTCAAAGTCAATTCGTTTTGTTCGTTATATTTGTCTTTTATCGTATTGATATTGTTGAATGCGCAATTCTGACCTAAGCCCGTAAGCTTTACGGTGGCGCCCGTATTCGCGGCGAAATTGCCCGTCCTCACCCAAACAGATATACGGTAGAAAGAGTTTGGAGCAAACGACATATCGCTCGATTTATACCCGTACGCGACGCTGGAACCGAGCGGAGTATTGATCAAAAGCGCTTTTTCGCTGGAGCCGCCGTACGAAGTGGATTCGCCGAATATAGTTTTGGGAATGTTTTTTTCGTCTTTAAACTCATCGTACTGATCGAGCTTGAATTTTTTGTTGCCGCTGTTACTGCCCGAATAGACCGACGGAGTAAGGTCTACCACGCCGCTTATTACCTCGCCTTTGCCGCCGTCGAGCGCTGCGCCCGTCCACGAACCGGGGGAGGACGGATAACCGCTTCCGGATGTGGAGTCGAAATGTATATTGCTCAAACCGAGCGAAGTCGGTGTAAAGTCGTTCATATATTCGATAGATTCAGCTTTTGCCGCAGTCCGCGCGAAAGCGAACGATCCGAACAGCAATGAAACGGCTATGACCGAAGATAGAAGAATTGTTATCGATTTGTTTTTCAGTCTTTTGATAGCGTGCATGTAAACACCTTTACAGAATTTTTCTTATACGCTTTATATTATATAATAAGTCGGCGTAAATTGCAAATGATTTTAAGTCAAAACGCGATATTGAACCAAATAATTTTGGCGTTTGTAAAATTGCGAAATTACATGATCAAAGGCGATTTGCGGTTATTTTTTGCAAATAGGTGCAAAACTATTTATGTGAATACAAAGCTCGGATCTGTTTTGAAATACGGCGGAAGCGTTGCTGTGGGCGGCGTTTCGGGATTTTTCGGCGGCGGCGGAGGAATGCTTGCCGTTCCTTTGCTGCAGTTTTGCGGTTTGGACGCCAAGCGCGCGCACGCGACTGCTTTGATCGTGATTCTGCCCATATGTATCGTCAGTTCGATAATCTATATCTGCGGCGGTTATTTCGAAGTTCAGACTGCCGTCAGCGCGTGTATCGGCGTGGTGATGGGCGGTATTATCGGCGCAATGCTGCTCGACAAACTAAATGCTACGGCTATAGGCGTTATATTTTCGTTGATGATGATAGCCGTGGGCATAAAACTGGTGATATTATGACCGATTGGCAGATAGTCATAGCCGTATCCGTATTGGGCGGAGTTATAGGCGGAATGGGGATGGGCGGCGGAACTCTGCTTATCCCGCTATTGACGCTTGCTGCCGGTCTCGAACAGCATCTTGCGCAGTCAGTTAACTTGTTGGCTTTCGTGCCTATGTCGATAGTTGCAGTTATCATACACAATAAAAACGGGTATATAGATATCAAAAGTTCGATCCCGATCACATGCGCGGCGTTGATCGGAGCGATAGGCGGAAGTCTGCTTGCGCGCTATTCCGGCGGTTATATTTTGCGTGCCGGATACGGCGCGTTTTTGATCGCGCTGGGTGTGTATCAGATGTTTGCTACCGTCAAAACGGCGCTTAAAAACCGCAGGCAAAAAAAAGACG
This sequence comes from uncultured Christensenella sp., assembly GCA_910585055.1. Lineage (GTDB taxonomy): Bacteria > Bacillota > Clostridia > Christensenellales > Pumilibacteraceae > Anaerocaecibacter. Next base: position 4,469 of record CAJUBY010000032.1, read on the forward strand.
GCTCAAATTCGAAAAGCGTAGGAAAAACCGCAAAGGCATGATAAACGGCGCCGGCCCGCTATTTGTACGTAAATTGCACCGATAAAGTCCGACATATATATGTAGATATTTGGATACCGATATTATTTGTCCGCGGCGAATCGTATGGGACGGTATTCCAAAGTCAGATACATGGCAGTGATTTCGTTATTTTCTCCGACGGTGTACAGAGAATAAATGTACTCACTCAGATATTTAAATCTTTTTTTGAATCAGTCGTCGCACATAAGATCGAGACAGTAGTTTCGTGTCGTATATAGCGTTAATGTACATTTCAGGCAAGGCGTTGCCTTCGCTTGATACGCTTGCGGACTTATGCGAATTACTAGATCTCGATGCTAACGATATACTATGCTATCGATAAATGCGACTGCGACTTTTAGTGATGACGGCATTTTTTTATTTTCGATATTCGACATTTAACCGTTCTCCTTTGATGAGGGAGTGTGTTTGATTGGAATAACAAGTATCGCTATAAGCTTTTGTTGCATTCGGCTACTTTGGGCGGCTTGCTATCACGATATTTCATGTAATATACGTGTCAATAGTTTCGTTGTTATTTACGTCGTATATAGCGTTAATGTACATTTCAGGCAAGGCGTTGCCTTCGCTTGATACGCTTGCGGACTTATGCGAATTACTAGATCTCGATGCTAACAATATACTATGTGAACATGAATATAAGAAAAAATAATAATAAAAAATTTCGGCAAATATTCAAGTAAACATTGATATTTGCCGAAAATCGGTGTTTATAATTTAGATGAAAGCGCGCTTGATTTGTTGTACGTAAAAATTTAAAATATCTGCAAATAATACGTTACACGCCTTGGGAGATCATTGCTTGCGCCACTTTTAAAAAGCCTGCGATGTTAGCGCCCGAAACGTAATCGCCGTGTTTGGCGTACATATCTGCGGCTTCCGCGGTCTTGGTAAATATGCCGTTCATTATCTGTTTGAGTTTGCCGTCCGTTTCTTCGAACGACCAGGACAGTCGCTGTGAATTTTGGCTCATTTCCAAGGCGGATACGGCTACGCCGCCGGCGTTTGCCGCTTTTGCAGGCATAAAAAGCACGTTTGCGGCTTGAAATGCGTTTACGGCGTCGGTAGTCGAAGGCATATTTGCGCCTTCGCCGACGGCTTTGACTTTGTTCTTGATAAGCGTTTTGGCATCGTTAAGATCCAGTTCGTTCTGCGTTGCGCAGGGGAGTGCTACGTCGCATTTTACTTGCCAGACTTTTCCCGACGTGCGGTATTCCGCCGAACTTACGCGTTCCGCATATTCGCGTATGCGTCCGCGTTTGACTTCCTTAATATCTTTTACGATGTCGAGATCTATACCGTCGGGCGCGTATATCCAGCCGTTCGAGTCGGACATAGTCACGACCTTGCCGCCGAGTTCCGTGGCTTTTTGCGCGGCGTAGATAGCTACGTTGCCCGACCCGGATATTGCGACCGTTTTGCCCTTTATTCCGTCGCCGGCAGCCTCCAGCATGTTTTCGACGATATAAACCAATCCGAAGCCCGTCGCTTCGGTCCGTACGAGCGATCCGCCGTAAGTAAGACCTTTTCCGGTCAAAACGCCTTCGTAGAGATTTTTAAGACGCTTGTACTGCCCGAACATATAACCGATCTCACGACCGCCTACGCCTATATCGCCGGCAGGTACGTCGGTATCCGCGCCTATATGACGGGAAAGCTCAGTCATAAAACTTTGACAGAACTCGCGGATCTCGCGTTCGGATTTTCCTTTCGGATCGAAGTCCGATCCGCCTTTGCCGCCGCCGATGGGAAGCCCCGTAAGCGAGTTTTTGAATATCTGTTCGAATCCCAGAAACTTGATTATGGAAAGATCGACCGAAGGGTGAAACCTTAATCCGCCTTTATACGGACCTATGGCATTGTTGAATTGAACGCGGTAACCTCGGTTTATCCTCATGTTGCCGTTGTCGTCCGTCCAGGGTACGCGGAACATTATCTGTCTGTCCGGCTCCGTCACGCGTTCGAGAACGGCGTTGTGTTTGTATACCGGATCGCTTTCTGCGACGGGTTTTATAGTGTTCAAGACCTCGTCCACGGCTTGCATGAATTCGGGCTGTCCGGCGTTGCGCTTTTTCACAGCCGCCTTTACTTCTTCGACATATGTCATAAAAACCTCCGAAAAAAGTAAAAGGACGCCGTATTGCTACAGCGTCCTTGCTTGATTTGCGTTTTATATTATATTCGCGGCAGAATGATTTGTCAAGTATTTTTCGCGGATTTCAGTTAAAAATATTTATTTTTTTGCCGCCGGTACTGTATACGGCTTTTATAAATTTATAAAAACAGCGGTCGGGTCTGTTATTATTGTGTAACCGACCGCAAAAAACGTTATATAAAATTATAAAAATACGGGTATTGTCGTGTAAAATACGGTAATTATCCCGAATGAGACGGATTTATGATTGCATAAAGGTTAAAAAAGTGATACAATGTAAATAACTTATTAATGCGGCAGCGGAATGCCGCGGCGGTGGTGATCATGGTAAAATTCATAGTAGATTCTACGTTCGGCATAACGAGAGAGTTTGCCGAAGAAAACGATATCAAAGTTGTAAATCTTACGCTTACGATAGGCGAAAAAGAGTACGAGGAAGGGTTCCGCGAAAACTGGGTTGCGTTTTACAACGATTTTTCGCGTAGCAAAAACGGCGCTAAATCGTCTCAGCCTTCACCGGAAAAGTTTGCGGAAGCGATCGACAGTATACTCGAAAAAGACGGCGACAGCGAAATAATGATATTTACCATAGCCGACAGACTGAGCGGAACGATAGGTTCGGCAAAGATAGCGGCTGCGCAGTATCCCGACAAAAAAATCGAAGCGTTTAATTCCGGAGAAGCGGGTCCGTCCGCGCTGATGTTCATTCAGGAGATGGTTAAGGCGCAGAAGAACGGTGCGTCGTTCGATGAGCTTAAGGAACTTTCCGACGATCTTCGGCAACGTATCGCAATGCAGTTTATTCCCGCATCGCTTACCGAACTGGCGCGCGGCGGACGCGTCAATAAACTGTTGTCGCGTGTCGGCAACATACTCAAGATAAAGCCGGTATTCGAGTTTGCGAAAAACGATCTTACGATCTACGCCAAAGCGCTCGGCTTTAACCGGGCGGTGGAAGCAGCGATAGCGCATCTTCCCAAAAAGTTCGACCGCATACTCGTTTATTATATAGGTGACGACAAAAATATCGAGGCGCTCAACGACAGGCTGTACCGTAAGCTCGGACTGTCCGGGATAGACGTAGAACCTATGTGTCCCGTCGGCGGAGTGCATATCGGTATAGGCACCGTCGGGATAGTTACATTGGCAAGCAAAGAGCAGTAGAGCATGCACATAATAAAAATACAGGTAATAATATACCGCAGGCTTTAAGCGTCTGCGGTTTTTTGTTTTGTAAAACGTTCTTTTTTGTACAAACTGCGAATATTTATAAGTCATGCGAGTGCCGGAATGCGCCCTGTCTTAAAACTCGACAAGTTACGACAAAACTTCCCGATATTCGCGTAATAGAATATGTTAAATTGGAGATGTCCGAATGAGATTTGTAGTTGTCAAACGACGGGCTATAATAATTGCCGTGATAGCGGCCGTGGTGCTTGCGCTTGCGATGACAGGCGTGTATTATACGGGAGCCGCGGCGATCTATAACAACGTAAGTCCCAAAAAGGTGCCGATATATTCGGTGGAAACGGACGAAAAGGCTGTTGCGCTTACATTCGACGCCGCATGGGGTGCGGATAAAACGCTCGGGATACTGGAAACTCTCGAAGAGAAAGACGCATGCGCAACGTTTTTCTTGGTGAGTTTTTGGGCGGAAAAGTACGAAAAGGAACTTAAAAAGCTTTCCGAATCGGACAGGATAGAAATAGGTACGCATTCGGCTACGCATCCGTATATGTCGAAACTTTCCGGAGAGAAGATGGCGCTCGAACTTTCGACGTCCAAGTCGTTGATAGAGCGTATATCCGGACGAAAAGTGGAGCTTTTCCGACCGCCGTACGGCGACTATTCGGATGCGGTGCTGTCGACGGCAAAAGATCAGGGTCTGTATACGATCCAGTGGGATGTAGACTCGTTGGATTGGAAAGGGCTGTCGAAAGAACAGATCGCGTCGAGGGTCGTGGGCAACTGTAAGAACGGAAGTATCGTCCTTATGCATAATGACGGGAAACATACGCTCGACGCTTTACCGGCGATAATCGACGGATTGCGTGCTAAAGGGTTCAAGTTCAAGACCGTCGGCGATCTTATCTACAGAGACAACTATACGATCGATCATACGGGAAGACAAATAAGGAGTTAAACATTAATGAAAAACGACAAATCGACCAACACCGTGTTTTTACAGGGACGAATCGGCTCTTCGATAGAATACTCGCACGACTTGTACGGCGAAAGATTCTACGAATTCAAGCTGAACGTTCCTCGGCTATCGGAACATCTCGACGTTATACCCATAACGGCGTCGGAAGAGTTGGTCGGCAAACTGAAAGAAGGCGAAAACGTTTCGATAACAGGTCAGTTCCGAAGCTTTAACAGACCGGACGGAGAACGGTCTCGACTTATACTCAGCGTGTTTGCGCGCGAGATATCGGAACCGATCCCGGACGTAAATCCCAATACCGCGGAACTGATAGGATACATATGCAAACCGCCGATATACCGTACTACGCCGTTCAACAGAGAGATATGCGACGTTCTTTTGGCGGTCAACAGGGCATATGCGAAATCCGACTACATACCTTGTATAGCATGGGGCAAAAACGCCAGACTCATAAAAAATGCGCCCGTCGGGCAAAAACTCGATGTGTCGGGGCGCATTCAGTCGCGTCAGTATACAAAGCGCATGGAAGACGGCGAATCGGAGTTGCGCACCGCGTACGAGTTTTCGATAGGCGCCGTGGAATTTATGCAAAAGGAAAGCGAAGTGGCGTCCACTTCTGACGAATGATCATTTGATTCCTATATTGCTGCGGTCGTCGGTTTCCAGTCGTTTCTTTTTGGAACGTAAAGTTTTTGCTATGATAGCCGCGGCTAGAATAACTGTCACGATAATAACAATTATAGCCACGATCAGTACCACGTTTACTCCGTCGTATTTTACATGAACGGTCCGAACGTAACAAGTAACTGTTTTGTGGCTTTTTTCGTCCAGAAATTTTATTTTCGTGTATTGTTCGGACGAATCGTAAGCGCCTATGACTTCCACTCTGGTACCGGCTTTCAAAGAGAATTCGTCGGATGCGGTATACTTTCCGTCTGCTAGGACAAATGTCTGCGCATAGTCGTTCCCATTGTAAGAAACGATCTCCGCATTGTATTCGGGGAGTATATTGCTCATGGGAAAGTCGTAACCGACAGTGCTTACGTTTATAGCCGGAACATATCCGTCGCATCCGTTTCCTATATCTACACGGTACCAATAATATCCGTATTCGTCGCAGAACCCATCGACAAAATCCAGCATTCCGAATTTTCTGTTCTTTTCTACCGCGGCAAAGCCTTTTATCGCTTTTGCGTAACGGCTCGGCCATCTATAGATCGGCGTTATTTCGGCGAAAACGGAACATACGGCGTTGGGCGGAGATATGTATTCCAGTGCAGCGGACAGGCAGTCCTTGTAAACATATCCTTGTATAAGCTTGTCATTTTCTGTGTCGTCGTATAAAACAAGCGAGTATTCCCGTGTTTCTTCCAATTCGTAATAGGGGACTATTATCTTCCGTCCGGCAGGGATAGTCATAACGGGTTGCGATTCCATCGGAAAGGCAAACATTTGCGTGTCACGCAGTGCGGTGTGGATTATTCCTTCCGATTTTGCGACAGCCTGATCCGAATCGTCGGCAACAGGCGGAACTTTATAGCTTTCGTCAACGAACCGTGCGCCGACCGTTTTTCCGTCCGTTTTAAACAGTCTGTGTTTGTATGTGTCCACTATGATAATATCGCCGTGTTTTACAAAAGCGTTTTCGACGGAACAGAGCATGATCAGTCCGCTTTTACCGCCCAATACGTACGGTTTACCGTCCGATGTCAGCGTGTATTCGGTACGCGAATTATTCGGATCGACGCGAGTCATACCGTCGTTTTTGAGTATAAAAACTCTGCCGTCGAGATCTACCGCCAGCGACAGTGCGTCGGGATCCGTTCTGCAGTATTCGTACGGCGTTCCCATGTCGCCGAACGCGTCTACCGTATCGCCGGAAAGCGCGTACAGCTTGTTGCGTCCGAGTCCGAGCGAGATCGATCTGTATACCTTTGCCGTAATTTTCGACAGTTCGCCGCCGCTCTCGGCTTTCCACAACCCACTGCTTGCGGCAACGTAAAGCGATTTATCGGAATCTACCGCGATATGCGATATCATTCCCAAACCGGGCGCAGTAAAGGTACGTACGGCGCTTTGCATAGATCCGTCGGCACGGAAGACGCTTATTTTATCGTAATCGTGCGCTACGTAAAGCATGCCGGCGCTGTCTGCGGCGACTGCGATCGGATTGATAAATCCGTCGCCGTTTGAAAAATACTTTATATCTCCGCCGTATGCCGCGATACGTCCGTTCATAGTATCGGCTACGTAAAGGACCGAGTTTTTAGCGGCAGCTCCGCCGGGCATATTGAAAAATCCCGCCGTATCTCCGCCGGAAGCTATCATCACGCTGTCCGAAGACAGGTCTGCGGAAAATTTGTGTAATGCATTAAGAGAATCGAGTGCGTAAACGCCGTCGCCGTAAGCGAAAACCGCCGTAAGCTCGCTGCCCGACACGGACGAAATTTTTTCGAGTCCGCCGCCTGCCGACACCGTATACCGTGCAAGTTCGCCTCGCGTCAGCGCGTAAAGAACGGAACCTTCAGCACGGGAAGACAGGGAAATAACGTTTTCGGAATGCCCGAAAACAACCGTCAGTCTGCCGCTGCCGTCAAGTACGCATATATCCTGTTTGCGTACGCCTACCGAGTCTACGGCAATATAAACTTTGCCGTTTAAAATGGTAAATGCGGTCGCATCGACTTTTGTATGCCTGTCCGAAACGAGTTTTACCGCTGCCGCATTCGTTATTTCGGCGTTTTCGCCGTTCAGTTCGGCGGTCACGAAATACGACCGAGTAAGCGCGTAGATCTTTCCGCCGTACACGGCAAGATCGATAAATTTCTCATTTAAATCGGCGATATCGAGCCGTGACGTTTCGGTTTCTCCGTAAAACACCGCGATATTGCCTTCGTGTAAAACCGCGAGATATTCTGAGTGTCCGTCTGTGCCCATGGATCTATATGCTTTGTCTGCGGCGATACCTTTCCGCGCCGTTATGTCGCAGCCGCCGGATACGTATTCGACCGATGCGCCGCAGGCGACGAGTATGCCTATCTCGTCGGCGTATACGGATCGCGGATCTTCGAAAAAGTGATAACTTACGGCGGAATCCGTTTCCACCGGGATCAGATCGGCTGCGGACAGACCGTCGGCATACGCCGCACTGTACGAACTAAAGACAGATAGCGTCGCGGCAGCCGTCAAAACCGCGATCGCCGTTATTATAAAATATACAAATTTCTTATGTGCAACCATACCTTATATTTTATCATACCGTACGGCAAATGTAAAGAGATTTATCGGATTTTGTCGAACGGGGCCCAACCGCACCGTGTTTTGGTTAAAAGCTACAAAAAAATTTATAAAAATTGTTTAAAAAACCCCCTTTACAAGTATAAAAAAGTGTGGTATAATTCTGTATATAATCAAAATGGGGTCATATGTACAAATGACGCCAAAGGGAACTGCTTTGAATAATATTGCTATAATTGATTTGGGATCGAATTCGGCGCGGCTGGTGTTGGCGCATGTGATAGACGACGGATATTTTGTCGTATACGACGAGCTGAAGGAATCCGTAAGGCTGGCGCAGGATATGGAGCGCGACGGATATCTTAAACAGGCGCGAATTGCGCAGGCGGTGCGCACGCTCAAGATGTTCAGAAAACTGTGTGATGCCAACAATGTGGACAAGATATACGCTTTTGCTACCAATGCGGTGCGCAAGGCTAAAAATCAAAGAAGTTTTTTGGAAGAGGTAAATACGGTCTGCGGTTTTAAAATGGACGTTTTGTCGGAAGAGCAGGAGTCGACGCAGATCTATTACGGCGTTATAAATTCGCTCGAAATACCCAAGGGCGTGATATTGGACATATCGGGTTCGTCGTTGCAGCTTATACAGTACAATAGGCGGATGATACTCAACCGTACTAATCTACCTATAGGTACTATGACTCTTTCGTCGCTGTTCAACGAAAATACTACGCCGTTGCAGCAGTCGCAGATGATAGAAACATACATGCGCGACCAGTTTTCGGGTGTCGAATGGCTGAAAACTCTCGATCCCGAGTACAGGCTTATAGGCGTGGGCGGATCGTTCCGCAGTCTTGCCAGTATAGTTCAACGTATAGAAAAATATCCGCTTGCGATGGTGCACAATTATCATATAGGTGCGGAAACGTTCAATAAAGTATACGACATGATAAAGATTTTGGACGTAGAAAAACGTTCTAAAATAAAAGGTTTGTCGGCGCAGCGCGCGGATATTTTCTGCGCCGCGCTTTCCTGCGTAAAGAGTTTGTTTGACAGCACGGAATTCGACGAACTTGTTATTTCGGGGTCGGGGATCCGCGAAGGATATATGTTTAATCATGCCGTGCCTACGACGCTCGAAAAGCCCATAACCGATATTTTGGGTTATTCGATCTATACACGGTTGCATTATTTCGATCTTAACATAGCGCATGCGGAACACGTATGTAATCTCGCCATACAGCTTTACAAACAGCTTCGCGTTTTGCATAAGTTGCCGCGGCAGTACGTACGCGTATTGCGCATCGCGGCACTGATGCACGAAACGGGCGGCCGCATAAACTTTTATAACAATTACAAGCATTCCGAATATTCGATAATGAATTCCAACCTGTACGGAGTATCGCACCGCGATCTTGTTTTGGCGGCGTTCGTAGTGTTGGCGCATGATCTGGACGATATTTCGTATGCGGATTGGAAGAAATATTCTGGCGTCGTTCAGGAAGAGGATCTTGTTGCTGTCATGCGTTTGGCAGTGATCTTGCGTATAGCCGATTCGCTTGACAGATCGATGTCCGGATCGGTCAAATCCATAACCTGCGACGTTCTGGGCGATTCCGTTATAATGAAGACGGAAGTTGAGGGCGACTGCTCTCTGGAGATCAAAGACGCGTTGGGCGCCGGCGCGGATTTTGCCAAGGCGTACAAGAAAAATCTTGAAATATTGTAAGATATTGCTTGCCACGGCGTCGCCGCGGCGCAGAGCGCTTATTAAAAAAATACCGTTTATAATACCGGAATTTATGTCGTGCGACGTGGAAGAAGTGTCGCTTAACGGAGCCGAGGAAACGGCTGTCGCCAACGCACGCAAAAAAGGCGAGTATGCGGCACGTTTTAGTGATCTTCCGATTTTGGCGTTTGATACCGCGGTCGGATTGAATGGACTGGTTTTCGGAAAGCCGGCAAACAAAATAGATGCAGTTCGCATGTGGAAAACGCTGTGCGGAAAGACTCATGAGGTCGTAACTGCGGTATATTTTCGCACAAATGGGAAAATAATCGAAAAAAGTGAAAAAACTTCGGTTACTTTCGGTGCATTTGACAGAACTTTGGTGTATAATTATGTGGAGAGCGGAGCCCCGTTCGACAAGGCAGGCGGATATAACATCGACGACCCCGAAATACAGCCGCTTGTCGCGGGCGTGTCGGGCGACCGTGACAACGTTGTCGGTCTGCCCGTAAAACTGACGGAAAAACTTATTGAGGAGAATTTATTATATGGCGAGGATGGATATAGCGCTTGATCTCGGAACATCGTATACGTCGATTTTCGTGTCCGGTGAGGGTATCGTCTTGCATGAACCGTCCGTTATCGCTTATTTCGACGACGGCGGCAGGCGCCGGACTCGGGCGGTGGGGAATGAAGCTTATTATATGATGGGCAGGGCGCCCGAAAAGACAAAGATAGTTTGCCCCGTTATAGACGGGGCGATCAAAGATCCCGACGCGTGTTCGGACATGCTGGGCGAGTTCATAAACAAGATTTTGCCGGAATCGTATGTAATAAAGCCGAAGATTCGCTGTATCGTAGGCGTGCCGATGGGCATAACCGTCGAGGACAGAGAATTGTACGAAAATGTGCTGATGAGCGTGGGCATAGATAATATAGTAATGGTAAATTCGATAATGCTTGCCGCTATCGGGTCGGATATGCCGGTATCGCTAAGTTTCGGCGGTATTCTTGCGTCTATCGGCGGCGGTATGACCGAAATAGCTGTACTGAGTTTGGGCGGCATCGTTACCGGTTGCGGTATTAATATAGGCGGCGATATGATAGACCGTGCGCTTATGGACAGGGTCAGCGGTATTTACCGTTTAAATGCCGGACGTTCGGTGATCCGCGGCGTAAAAGAAAAGATTTGCAGTCTTATCCGCAACGATTGCGCGACCGCATCAATAAGCGGTATAGATATAGAAACAAAAAATATAAGAACACAGGCTGTTCCCGCCGATATGCTGTACAGCGTAGTTTTTGATTACTATAAAAACATAATAGATTCGATCGAAAGTGTTATAAACTCCGGAACGCCCACCGCTGCCGCGGAGATACAGAAAAGCGGTATAGTAGTAGTGGGGGGCGGCGCGCAAATGCCCGGGCTGGATAAAGTTATGAGCAGGCTGCTTAAGCTCAATATCACGATACCGCACGACGCGGCATATGCAACGGTGCTAGGCGGAGGAAGGGCGCTGTCCGATCCCGAATTGTTGGATGATATTCTGTCGCATCAATGATGTTACCGGCATTATAAATGATATTAGATGATAATGGCATCACGTACCGGCATATATTTGCCGGTATAAATTTTTTTATACGACAAAAGCGTACAAAATTCCTCTTGCGAAAATAATGTGTCCGGATTATACTTGTTAATGATGAAAAGTATAGTAGTGACATCGGGCAAAGGCGGTGTCGGTAAAACGACCGTGACCGCGTGTTTGGGACGCGCTTTGGCGCGTTTGGGCGCGCGTGTAGTGTTGATCGACGCCGATTTCGGGCTTAACAATCTCGACGTGGTCCTCGATCTGGAAAGCCGTGTCGTATACGATATTGCCGACGTTATGGAAAACCGCTGCCGTGTCAGACAGGCGTTATTGGAAGTCAACGTAAGAAATCTTTTTTTATTGCCGTCTGCGCACGGATATTTGGGAGAGCGAATTACCGCGCAAAATCTCAAGGCAGTGCTTAAAAGTCTTTCGGCGACGTTCGACTATGCGCTTGTCGACTGTCCGGCAGGAATAGAAGCCGGGTTTAACCGTGCCGTAGGCGCATGCGACGGCGCGATAGTTGTCACTACGCCGCATATAAGTGCATTGCGCGACGCCAACAAGGTGGTAACGTTGCTGACATCGTATAAGATAACGCCTACGCTTGTTATAAACAGAGTACGCGGCGATCTGCTTGCCGACGGCAAGATCCCGAGCATGAGCGAGATCGAACAGATCCTAAAGGTGAAAGTCGACGGTATGATACCCGAGACTGACGGTGTTTACGGCTTTAGATCGATACCGCAAAAACCTTTCGACATGTTGGCGAAACGTGTACATACCGGAACGGGCGAACCGTTTGATCCGGCAGCGTGTTATCGCGGATTTTTCGGTGCGATCCGCCGTAAGATCGGAAAAACAGAATACTGAGATCGGAGTTTGCAGCAATGGGAGAACTTTCGAATCGAATTGCCCGTATGATAGAAAACGACGGCAGCGGCGATATAAAACGCACTATGAGCGTAGTTCAAAGCGATATCATGTCGCTGCTGTGCGAATTTATGGACGTACGCAAATTGGATGTTACCGTGGACAGGGCGCAGGGCGTCGGTTTCGAGCTGAAAATATCCGCGGAAGTGGAACGTTTTTACGGCGTCGGAAACACTACGGAAAACGAATGAACGGTACTTGACGGGCATATAAATACGATATGGAAGACAAGTATAACGGTTGTAATATCGTGGAAAGCGTATTAAAAAGCGCTTCGGTCAAAAGGCGTGCGCCGTGCCGCGAAGAAAAACCGCATCGCGGTTTTTTGGTAAGATTGACGGTAGCGGCGGCGCTTGTCGGCGCCGTGCTGGCGCTGCATTTTCTTGCTTTCGTGCCGTGGATAGGCGTATCGCGCGAAGCGCTGCGCGATGTGTTCTGTTACGATGTGTTCGGACGCGACGAATTCGGAATAACCGAGACCACTGTTTTCGGCGGTTAGTTTCGTATGAACTTCGGAAAAACAGCAAAGCCGAAACGTAAATTTGCGGCGGAGCACGGCGCGAATAACGGCGGCGATATGCGTATATATATATCGCCGGTGATGTTCGTAATGGCGGCATACTTTGTTATTATGGGTATGGCGTACGAATTTGCATGTTCGCTTGCGGCTGTTCTTCTGCATGAATGCGCGCACGCGCGTGTGGCGAAAAAGTTCGGATACGAACTGAACGTCGTAAAGCTTATGCCGTACGGCGCGGCGCTTTGCGGCGATGCGGATATGCGGCCTCGGCACGAAGCCGTCATCGCGCTTGCCGGTCCGTTGGTAAATATTACCGTAGCTACGCTGTTTGCCGCGGTTTGGTGGCTTTTACCGTCAAGCTATATGTTTACGCAGGCGTTTTGCTACAGCAATCTGTATATCGGAATATTCAACTTGATCCCCGTGTATCCTCTTGACGGCGGCAGGATACTGCTCGCGGCGTTATCCGCCAAGTTAAAGCGCGGCAAGGCATACAAAGCGGTAAGGATGATCTCTGCCATGGCGGGCGCCGTTATGCTTGCGCTGTTCGGCGTGACGGCTGTATATTCGTTTAATCTCTGTTTGCTCAGCGTTGGTATATTTATGATCGTTTCCGCGCTTATTCCCGATAAACGCGCAAAATACAATGCGCTGTTTGCGCTGTCCAATAGGAGAGATCGGATAAAAACACCGCTGCGTATAAAACGATTTGCGGTAAGCGACGAAGCTATGTCGGCTGATGTTTGCAATGCGCTCGATCCGGACGGATACAGCGAATTCGTCGTCCTTTCCGACGATATGCGCGTTCGCGGAGTTATCGACGAGACGGTATTGATAGAATCTGTAAAATCACACGGTTATTCGGAAAAAATGGGGGATATTTTAAACAGAAAGATCCGAACAGTCGAATAAAAACAGCTTTGATCGAATGCCGTATGCAGTAAAATAATTGCAGAGTGCGCATTATTTTATATTATAATGCTTGATTATATTTTTATGATATTTACCGCGATAAAAAAGCACGTTAGTAGTCATAACGGATGTGTTTGGCATCTTACGGTGTAGAAAAATACATAGCATTCCGAAAATGTAACATTATCTAAAATAATGGACAAGATTGAAAATATGTGTTATAATAAACAAGTATATGTCGGGTCGGGAGGACGGTCGTAAAAGACCGTTATCCGTGCCGTAATATAATACAGGCGCCATGCAATCCGTATTTGTTTATCGAGGTTTTATTGAAAAGCAAGATTCTCGTAGATTACGAATCATACATGTGCAGTATTGCTTTGTTGGAAGACGGTGTGCTCGAGGAATTTTATGTTGAAGACCGTAATATCGAGCGTATGACAGGCAATATTTACAAGGGTCGGGTCGTCAACGTTTTGCCGGGGCTCGAGTCGGCGTTTGTCGACATAGGCAAAAGAAAAAACGGTTTTTTGGCTGCATCGGACATGCTGGAAGACCGTACCGCTCTTTCCCGTTCGGGTCAGCTTCCGACAAGACTCAACGCGGCTGCAGGCGATTACGTGCTTGTGCAGGCGATAAAAGAACCTACCGAAACCAAAGGTCCGCGGCTTTCTTCCAACCTCTCCATACCCGGACGGTATATAGTGTATATGCCTACTGTCGATTTTATAGGCGTATCCAATAAGATAGCGGACGAATCCGTACGCGAACGGCTTATCGACCTGCTAATAAAAAACAGACCTACGCCGGGGTGCGGACTTATTGCGCGTACTGCGGCAAAAGATGCGCCAAAGTCGGACATAATAAACGAAATAAAATATTTTACAGGTATATACGAGCATATTACGGAAAAGTTCCGCACCGCGGACGGGATCGAACAGTTGTTTTCGGACGGCGATCTGGTGTTCCGTGCCGTTCGAGACCTGCTTAATTCCACTGTGGACGAGATAGTGTGCAACAGCAGGTTCGTTGCCGACCGACTTAAGAAATACATTTCCAAGAATTTGGCTAGCACGGTCAAGATAACCGTTACGGAAGACCGAGACATATTAAAGCAATACGGCGTGCTGGGCGAAGTAGAAAGGCTTTTGCAGTCCAAAGTGGAATTGAAAAACGGTGGGAATCTTATAATAGATTATACGGAAGCACTGACCGTTATCGACGTAAATTCGGCAAAACATACGGGCGACATCGACAGGGAGCTTACGGTCTTCGAAACGAACTGCGAAGCTGCAAAAGAAATCGCGCGGCAGTTGCGTCTTCGCAATATCGGGGGGCTTGTAGTCGTCGATTTTATAGATATGCAGGATCCGCTGCACAACGAGGAAGTCGTGGAACTGCTGCGGAGAGAAGCCGCCGCTGACAGAGTGCGTACAAGGGTATTGCCTATGACGGAACTCGGACTTGTACAGATTACGCGCAAAAAAACGGGCAAGGAGCTACAGTCGCTTTTGATGCAACCGTGTTCGCGTTGTAACGGTACGGGAAGGACGCAAACGGCGAATTTCATGATGCGGAAGATCAAATCGCGTCTGACAGAAATATTCGACGACCCGGACAGTACGGCAGCCATTGTATCCGTACACCCCGAAACGGCAGAGCAGTTTGCGGCGTGCGAATGGAGCCCCGGATACGGCGGCGGAGAAAAACGCGTATATATCGTTATCGATCCGGGAATAGGAAAAAATTCGTTTAAGATAAGCGCAAAAAACGAGACCGTGGTGTCGGTGCCGCACAATGCTTTTTTGTTGTCGTAGGGCTGTTTTCCGCGTAAGATCTGCGGTGTCAAGGAGTTCGAATGAAATATATCAATAAGGAATACGGCTTTGCATTCAGACCGCCGTTTTTCGATAAATTCCGCGAAGATACCGAAAGCGGACCGGAGATCGACTCGGACAATTTCCCGGGACGGGTCGTCATGGGCGTCGGGTATGATTACGGCGCGTTGAACGGTGCTATGCTCGTCGGCAAAAACGGGTCGATGTGGGGCGTCCGCGTGCTTTACTACGCAGGTAAAAGATGGTATGACAATGCGGATTTTATACGCAATATGGGTAGCGCGTGTGCCAATACGGCAGACGGTAGTTTTGCGCATTTTACATCCGGTCCGTTAAGCGTCAAATGGGTGCGTCACAACGATCATTCGCTGATAATGCAGGTCGCATCGAAACGCAAACTGCGCGTAAGAGTTATATTTTATCCCTGTTACGATTGTCCCGGCGAGTTATCTATAGAGAACGACGTCGTTCGCGGCAGAAGTCCGTATATGGCTGTCATTCCGGGTACGGTACAGCTTACGGATAACAATGCGGTTTTCCGCGGCAGGTATCTTGTGGAAGACGATGCGAACAGGGAATATTTTTACGCAAAATCCTATATGCCTCCGTCTGACTCGGCTAACGGCGCGTTCAACGAAGCCATTATGGAATTTGTTATAAACAGACGGCAACCGCACGTATGCGTATACGCAAGCGTCGGAGATGCGGACATATTCGATGCGGAGCTGCCGCGGTTCGACCGTATACAGAGCATAATCGAGGCAAGCGAACTTCGGTATGGTGTCAATAAGACAATGGGCAGCGGCGAACTCGGTGCCGCGATAGAAAGGATGTACAATTCGGTGCTATGGTCGCGCGTGTATTATCCGTATCTTCTGACCGAAATTTTCACGCCCAAGCGCACTTCGCTCGACAATCATTTCGACATCGACGGCACCGACGAAAACTGTTCGGCTATACTCGGCTGTTATACCGGCATGCCCAGGGCGGCGGAGCAGTTGAGTTATACGACGGAAGATAAAATAATGTCCGTTTTCGCGGCGTGGCATAACTATATGCACTTATCCGATAAGAGCGGTCTGGCGGAGCTATATAACAAGCTTATAAAATTATATCCGCCTATCGCCGCGCCGGTCATAGCGGAAAAGAACAAAAACGAAGTCGCGTATAAATGGAGCGATTCGCCGCTGAAGGAAAAGTTCAATCCGTCGCCTATGTTCAGTCTCGACCTGTCGTCTCTGAAACTTTTGACGTTCGATATCCTGGAACGGATCGCCGCAATGTTTGATATGCCGGAGCGCGCCGCTTATGCGAAAGCCAAAGCGGAAATGGTAAAGATCGTCAACGAAACGTTTTGGTGCGACGGGGAAGGTTTGTATTTAAACAGATATACTACCGGTCAATGGGCGTCTGCCGTAGGCGCGACTTCATTTTATCCGTTGATAGCCGGCGCGGTGGATTCGGGCGAAAAGCTGTCGCGTATTATAAATTATCTTACCGATCCCAAGCGGTTTTGGGGCGATTACGCTGTACCGACGCTTGCTATGGATAACAGGGAATACGGCAAAACTTCCAAACCCGATAATAACGGTAACCGTACTCCGCCGTATCTCGTATACCGCGGCAGTATAATTCCGTATGTTAATTTTTTGATATACCACGGCGTAAAGAGATACGGGTTGGACGAGATCGCAGCGGATATAGCTCGAAAAAGCGTGGCGTTATGGTCTGCCAACGAATCGGATAACGTCGAAAACTACTCGGTATATCTGCCCAAGGGCAAACGTGCACGCACAGACGAATATCTTTCTGCCAACGGAAATATGCTTGCGCTTATAGGTATGCAGGAACTTATCGACGTGGAATATTTCCGTCCCGACCTTAAATATGCTATTTCGTTCGGTACTTTCCTAACGGGCACAAATGCCGCCACAAACATAAAGCTTACGGACAATGTTTACGGTATAGAAGTTACCGACGAAAGCACTACGCTTATCATGGACGATGTAAGTTTATTCAAGGGCGACGGCGGTAAATTCGTAGTGCGTAATTTCATATTGGACGGCGACGGCGGCGGAGAATTTATGATCGACGCTAAACAGAATATAAGTATCAATCTCAATCTTCCTACCGGAAATAAAAAAGCCGTAAAATACTTTTTTATAGTTCCGCCCGGCAAATCGTCGGTGAGAGCCGCCGACGGTATGGTCAATATAACAAAAATAAACGGATAAATTTTTGTTTGCTGCGTATATTCGGAGTGCAACGGCACATAATAAAAGTACAAAGCAATTATTTTTTACGCTTTGTTATCATATTTGCTCGCATCGTTCAAACGCTGCGAGCTTTTTTTATTTTGGAGCTGTACCGTGTTATACAGATGTATCAAAATTTTTCAAATAAAAAACCCCCGACTGAAATGCACCCCAAAAGTTAGACAAAACTTTTGGAGGTGCATTTTACATGGCAA
>CAJUBY010000033.1:0-13582 GCA_910585055.1 uncultured Christensenella sp.
ACCCATTCACAAGCTATTTAGTTATTTTTCTGTCCAACTTTTGGGGTTCATAGCACAAGTCGGTCGTTTTGCTATACTTTTCGGATACTTGACAGATCAGACTTCGCCGCCCGATTCACCGCCTGTCGTGGGTTCGGGTCCTGTATAAGTTATCTTTTTGTTGTCCGCCGAAATGGTAAAGGTATATTCGCCGGGTGTAACTATAACAATATTGCCGTCCGCATTTGTTTCGATATTGCCATTCGGATCTTCTATCGCCGCATATCCGAGCGCACCGCTCCAATCTTGGTTTACTACGGCGAATTTAAATGCGTCTTCGGCAGCCAAAGTAACGGTTATTGTGTGGATGCCGGTGGTTGCATCGGTTGCAAACACACTGCCTGCCGCCGCAGCCGTTTTATCGGTAACTTCAGCCCAATTGTTCAAAGCCTCGCCCGAACCTCGAATATACCAAACATATTCGATTTCCATGGCCTCGGCATCGCCTACACGCTTATATGTTATTACCGTATTTTCCATGCTTGTAACATCCAATTTTATCAAGTACTTTCCGTCTGCGCCTACTTTAAAAGACGGCGGATTTCCGGAAGTAACTTCGGAAGACGGCAACGTGGTTTCTTCCGCTTTATTCGTCAACGTCAGTTCCGCAACCGTCGCATCCGATGCACCGCCGATTTGGTTTTTCCATGCCATAGCGTTAGTAGTATCGGAATCCGCAAGAACTTTATCGAATTTAAACTCATCGCCTTCATACAGATCGACCGTGACCGTGTGAACGGTTTCGGTTTCGTTTTTGGCAAGCAACGCCGTAGGTTTGGTTGCGTCTACAGTATCCGCAGTATGAAGAGTAGTATTCCAATCGAAATGTTTACCTTTGGATGATCCGCGCAGATAGAACTGAACCGGAACATGTTCGGCTACAATCAGCTCGCATGTAGCGCTTTTTCCGCTTACCGATACCGTCAATGTAGTCGTACCTACTTTTTTGCCCGTAACACGTGCAATGTTGTACCCCAATCCTTGGTTGGTGACGTCGGCTACTGTTTCGTCTTCGACCGACCATGTCACCTTTGCATTTGCATTCGACGGTGATATCGTCGCTTTGATCGGTATGCTTTTCCCTATCTCGACTGACATTTCGGCTTCCGGAAACGATACATTGGTCGCCTCCACCGTTTTGTTGCCCGACCCTTTATCGTCGCCGTTTCCGCATGCTACAGCAAAAGCAGAGCAAACAAAAACGACACCCAATAACAGGACGAACCATTTGAGTCTGTTTTTCATCTAATTTTCCTCCATATAAATTTTACGCCCGACCGCATATAAGGTCAAACTATAGATATATTATATCCCCTACGGAATAGTTTGTCAATAAATTTTAAAAAATAATCAAAAAAGATGTTTTTCGGTATCACAATCGAAATCCGGGATATATTCGTCCGAAGATGACGTAAATTCCTGTAAATATCCGTTACGAAACCCCAGCTTTGCGGCATGAGCCGCAACTATCTTGTACTCTATCTTTTCCGGCTTCCTGTTCGGTCCGCCTACGCCGTTGGGAGTGAACTGACTCATCAGCGACAGGACAGTATCCGTGCCGACGGTATCGGCTATAATGTCCAAAGCCGCTACGGAATTTTCCACATGTCCCGGCAATACCAAATGCCGCACAATAACGCCGCGTTTTAATATCCGAACGCCGTCGCGCTCTTCGTACTCGTCACGTATTTGACGCATTTTTTTAAGCGCCGAAACTGCGGTCTTGCGGTAATCCGGCGCATCGGAATAACGTTCCGCAAGCCCGTCGTCCGCATATTTGAAATCGGTAAGAAATACATCGGCAAACGCGCTTGCTCGGGTCACGGCGCTTTCCGTTTCGTAACCCGAAGTATTATAAATAAAAGAATGCTTTTTATTGTCCGACTCCGCGGCGCGTTCTATAGCGGACAGATAATGCGTGGGAGTAACGAGATCTATCGCGTTACCGCTTTTACAAAAAAGCTCCGCAAGTTCCGTGTCGTTATATTCGATACCGATGTTTCCGCGGCTTATCTTATGATTCTGACAGTACAGACAACGCAGAGAACAACCGCCGAAAAACACTGCCGAAACAGTCCCCAAACAAGGTTCTTCGTAAGTGAAATCCTTTATGTATTTTGCGACACGCGCAAACCTGCCGCCGCTGCAATATCCGGGTTCACCGCTGTCTCGGTCCGCACCGCACGCTCTCGGACAATCGTAACACTTCATTTCAATATGGCTTTAAGTACAGTGCGCCTGACCGTCTCGAAACCGAGATCTCCGTCCAGCCAAAACGTAACGAGCGGAAGTCTTGCGTCCGCGCATATAGCGGCGACTTTTGCGTCGCGTTGCTGTCTGTCGGCACGCAGATGCGATCTGTCGTTAAGCTCCACCAACAGCAACGGTTCAAACGTATCGCGGTCCACAAAACAGTAATCGCAGACTCGGAACAATTCGTTACGGTACGATGTATTTGTCTTTTTATCTATAACATTTACCAATGCGACCTGAGGCACGACCTCGTATTTATGCGGCGCTATCTCGCGCAGCTTCAGCAAAAAATTATACTCGGGGCGCGTGAGCATTGTGCACTTGCGTTCGTAGCGAGCGTTGAGCTTTATTTTGTCTTTGGGCTTGTAAAACAACGCAAACAGACAAAATATCATCAAGGCGACGCTGGCCAACGTCATTATCCAAAACGTATTTTCGTATAGATCCCTGAAAAACGGCATAAGGCTGAACGCAAAAAGCGTCAGCCCGACAAAAAAGAATATTATATATATGTATTTTCTTATCCTCATTTAACACACCGCAAAGTATTTTGCCGGGAAACCGAGATATGCTGTCCCGAATAACAATCATATGTATCGCCGTGTCGCGTTATTCGTATGATCCGCGTCCGGCACCGAAGTATCGTTACACCGCATGATCCGCCGTTCCTGTAACAGCCTTATACTTTGCGGCTGTAAAAACGTTTCGGCGGTACAGACAGAATATACGGTACTTATCCCGATATGCTTATCTTCTAACGTTTCGCAGTACGGCGCGCCGTCACCAACGAAACAAAACTTTCGGGATCACGCATGACCCGACCGAAAACAAAATTTTAAACGACAGACCTGTCGCGGCCGCTTAATCGGAGTGTAAAACGGAATTACGGTATTTTTATCTTTTAGGCAGGATAACGATATACCTATACGGCTCTTTGCCTTCCGACACCGTGGACACGCGTCCGTCGTCGTTTAACGCGTTATGCACGGTACGGCGGTCGATACGTTCCATCGGCTCGAGCTTTATCTTGCGGTTTTTGGAAATACACTCGTCTGCACGGCGCCGCGCCATTGCGGTAAGCGAAGCCGCTCGCCTTTCCCGATAACCGTTGCAGTCCACAGCGATGTTAAAACGGGGTTTTTCCGCTCTGCCCAGCGTTTCCGCCAGAAAAGATACCGCGGAAAGCATTTCGCCGTGCCTGCCAATTATTAGCGAATCGTCGCCGGCGGGCGCATCGATCTCTATCATGTCGGTGTCGGGATTATAAGCTATGCTGCAATCGGTAAATCCCATTTTGGATATGACCTGAGTTATAAACTCCGTAGACTGCTCGACGGCGGCTTTGTAGTTTTCGTCGTTTTTATGCTGTTCCGTCCCTTCGGTTTTGTTTGACGCGGCGCCTTGAGCACGCGCGCCTTTTGCATTTTCATCCGCCGCATTATTATCGGGACGTCGTTCGGGCTTTTTATCCTGCGGCTTCTTTGTCGCGGACCGGTCGTCCGCACGGTTTTGATTTTCGGGTCGGCGCGCCTGTCCTCGGTCTTCCGTTTTCTGCGGTTTTCCGGCGCTTACGGGTTTTTCCGATACCGACTTGCGTTCCGTGTTATCGGCAGGACCGGACGGCTGTCCGCTCTGTTTGTTTTCCGCTTTGCCGGAATCGGATCCGACGTCGGTCTGACAGTCCTCTTCGCGCTCCAAGGTCAGTCTGACCTTTGCTTTTTTAAACAGTCCGCCGGATTCCAGCACTTCAACGTTAACTTCGTCCAGCCCGATGCCGAGCTGTTCCAAACCCTGTTTTATTGCGTCGTCTATTTTTTTTGCGGTAACTTCGACAGTCACTTTGTACCTACCTTACGCCGAACGGCGATTTATTTTTTCTTGTTCTGTTTGGACGACATGTCCAGTCCCATCAGGTCGTTGGGATCGGGTCTGCCGCCGCGCTGTACCGTACGCACGGCCGACGCGGATCTTTTGTTCTTTTTGGACTTGACGGGCACATCGCCGGAAGTATCGACAACCGTATCCGAAGCCGACTCCTTGGCTCCGGCATTGGGGTTCGCGCCTTTTACATAATGGATAACAGGCGATTGCTTGTAAGTTACGGTGCGTCCTGTGCCCGTCGCTATTCCGTAATTTCTTGTCTTGCGCCGTTTGTCGATCAGCTTTATAATCCCGGTGAACGTAAAGTTAAGGAACAGCGTCATCGCACTGTTTACCACCATATAAAGCGCAAATATAGAGGCATACTGTATTGCAAACACAGCCATCATGATAGGCATTATTACCATCATTACTTTCATGCTGGTAGCCATACCGCCTTTTGCGTTTACCTGTCCGGCACGCTTTTGCTGGATCGTAGACAGCAACTGCGATGCCAACGAAAACAATACGACAAGTATCGGCAATATCAAATAACCGTTGGTACGGCTTTGAGTCTTGTCGCTCAAAAGCTTGCCCATGACTTCGTTGTACATTATCTTATTGTACGCTTTGGAATGCGTTTCGGCGCCCAATCCGCTCGTACCGGCATTTTTATAATCGTCAACGCCTTTTTGGAACGCCGACCACGAAAGTATCGCCTGATCGCCCCACGGCACATCCGGCGCCCATATGTTTTTAATCCAAAGAAACGACGCCTGCACCTTTCCGACGCTTTTTACGCCGTCGCGCATCACCTTAAAATCCGACGGCAATACTTTTGCGTATTCCTCGTTGCTCTTGAGTTCGTCCGCAAAACTTTCGTCTAAACCGAAATAGTACATTTGATAAATAACGTCCTGTCCGATACGCTTGGAAACGTCTGCCATGGTTTCCTTTTCTTCGGTCGTCATGTCATTGTGCTCTGCGTCCGGATCGTAAACCTGACATCTTACGTACTGATACTCGTCGTACATCGTAACGTATTCTTTGAATGTCATATACTCCGCTATGGTCTGCATCGATATCCACAGCGTAATAAATATGACAAGAGTTGCGATCATGGGCAGACACGACGAAAAATAGCTGTAACCTTCTTTGCGGTTAAGCTCCATTTGTTTTTGAGAGAAAGCCTGCTTGTCGTTGCCGTACTGTTTTTGGATCTTCTCCATCGTCGGCTTAAGCCGTTCCGTTATCTTTTGATTTTTATTCATCTTGTACCGCTGATAAAAATCGAGCGGCGACAAGACCAGCTTCAACAGCACGGTAAACACAACGATACGCCAACCGTAATCCGCAACGAACGCAAAAACCTTGAGTATGAGCAAATGCCACATACTCCCGGGCGCCGCAACGCTCGGAGCCACGGCAGTCTGCGCCGCTCCGATAAAAGATAAAACAGAATTCAAAACAGCCATTTCATATCTCCGTGGGGATTGTCGGGAACGGGGTCGAATCCGCCGGCTTTCCACGGCACACACCGTAACAGGCGCTTTGTGCCGAGGAATATTCCCCTGATCACACCGAATTTCTTTATGGACTCGACCATGTAAGTAGAACAACTCGGCGTGTATATGCAAACGTCGGGAGTCAACGGTGAAATGCACTTTTTATAAAAGTACACAAGCCCCAAAAACAACCACCGAAACGTCACTATGCTTTTTAAAACACGTTTGGCTTTGGGAGTCATTTTATAAGCCCGGCACGCTCGAATAACCGCAAAAGCTCGCTATCCAGCACGTCGTAAGGCTTGTCCGCCGCAGACGGATTTGCCACTACGACCGCCTGACATCCGGATAAAGCATAAAGCCTGTTCGCCACCGATGCGCGGAGTCTGCGCTTTACTTTATTGCGTACGACCGCTTTTCCGACTTTGTTCGAAACGGAAAAACCCACCCGTACGGACCGCGCAGGCGTAAATATCAAAACGACGTCCGTTTCGGACAGTCTTGTGCCCTTTCGGTAGACATACGAAAACGAGCCGTGTTTATTCAGTCTCTGCGCTTTGTTAAGCAATTATTTGCCGAGCGGCGCGGGAGTGAGTTTCGCTCTGCCCTTATTGCGACGGCGTTTCAATACGCGTCTTCCGCCCTGCGTCTTCATCCTCTGACGGAATCCGTGCACTTTGCGCTGCTGACGTTTTTTGGGTTGATAAGTTCTTTTCATGATAAGCTCCGAATTTTGCGGCTGATACCGCTTATAAATACTACCCGACAATTATACAATAATTCACTGTTCAAGTCAAGGATTTTACGGCAGTTAAAAAAACATACGGGATCGGCGTTTTGTACAACTGCCGCACCGTACACGGTCTATTCGCCCCTGATGCTCGCATTGGGAACGTAACGTCTTACTATATCGAGATATCGGGAAAGCACCGCGTTCGGCGGCGAAGTCAGGGTCCTGGACGGAACGGTATCGCGCATTACGAACCGCTGCAGGAAATACCGCTTTGCTCCGGCTATCATACGCGCCGCATTTTCTATGCTCTTTTCGTCAAACAGCTCCGTGGAAACGGTAGTACGGAATTCGTAATCCGTGCCGCAGGACATGATAAAATCGACGGACTTCGAAATACGTCCCATATCGAAATTGCGCTGAGGCAGCCCTATCGTCTCGGCGTATCTTTCGGGCGAATTTTTTATGTCCATTGCGATGTAATCCACAAGACCTTCGCCCACAGATCGGACAAGACTGTCGGGATCGTAGCCGTTTGTATCGAGCTTTACCAGATAACCCAGATCCTTAATCCTGCGCAGCAGCCTGTCCAGATCGGAATATACCGTGGGCTCTCCGCCTGTAACGCAAACACCTTCGAGCACCCCGGCGCGTTTCTCCAAAAACGCGAATATCTCGTTTTCGTCGTAAAACTCCGCGTCGCCGCCCAACAGTTCGCTGTTGTGACAGAACGGACATTTAAAATTACATCCCGGAACAAACAGCGTACAAGCCGTATGCTCGGGATAGTCGAGCAATGTAAGCTTTTGAATCCCGCAAATTTTTATGTAAAGTGCCAAAACTTCCGCCTTCGGCTCATACGCGATACACTTTGCAAAAGGAACAACCCCGATACCGGTCTTTGCCCTTCATTTACCGTTGTATCCCGATCCGTAACGACAAACATATCGAAGCGAAACAATAAACACCGCGGCGATCTTTTCGTGTACGAGCATTTTTTTCATTATACAAAACGTCCGCGGATTTGTCAACCGCGGACGTATCGTACAACAACTTAAATATATAGCGCCGTAATATTAATTTTGCGCGAATATCTGCTCGGTCTTCATCATAGGAAAACGCACGAGCGCGGTGCCGTCGAGATTGGCTTTATTCATATCCACAGCGCTTATACGGCGGTTGTCGTAACACGTATAGTAAAGAATACCCTTTGTCATATCCATACACGAAGTATATATGGTCGTTTCGTATCCGCCGTTTTCCACTTTACATACTCCGCGCGTCTGACCCACGTTTTCCATGATATGGAAAAACTGACTGACTCCGGACAGACAGGTAGAACATATCGGAGAATTGAGCGCCGAAAACGCCGCCCTTACAAACCGCGACTGCGACGATACGTCGCCGGGCAGCCCCAGTCCGCCCATTCCGCGGCAATACTTATCCAAAGCGATCTTATCGGAAAAAGTATTTTGCGGCGGCAACGTAGAAAGCCCCATATAGTTATTGAGATTAAACAACTGCAAAGGAAACGGCGGATTGTTCGTAAGTACGCCCACCGGATTTCGGTAAATATGCAACCCGTCTTTTTCGCACTCGACGGTGATCGCGCCGTTTTTGTCGGCAATTATCCAATGGAGCTGCGCTACCGGCAGGTCGGGCTTAAACTGCGTTTTGGTAATGTTGATATTGCTTAAAAGCTTCTCTGCTTCGTTCACTGTCGCGCACTGCGCCAATATCCACGGAATTATCTCGAAATGAGCAATATTGTCCTTACCGCATACAACATCGTTATATACCGCATTGCCGACAAAGTTAAGCCCGGCGGCGCCCAGTCCTTTCTCGTTACATGCGTCATAGTACAGAGGACAGCCGTCCATAACCGCGGCTATGCCCAAGATAGCGTAATGCGCCGAAATATCGCCCGCATCGCGGAAGTTAAGGCGCCTGCGGCGCGGCGCTATTACTATTTCTTCGTTATACGAACTGTCATTGTCGAGCGTGCGCCCGAAAAACACGTCCTGCGAAACGTATTTCAATGCCGTACACATAAATAATCTCCCTTATATATAAACGGTATATCGCGGCTGCCTACACCGATCATCTGTACAACCGGTACGAACGATACTGCCGCTATCACTTATTATATGCAGAAAAGCAGTAAATGCAACAGTTCGACCGGGAATATGCGCTTTGCTGTCTATCCGAACTTGCAAAACAGCCTGCGTGTAAGGAGCGCGGTATTTTTAAATTACATATTTCCTCCGTATAATGCAGCAAGCCGCGCATCACTGCGCGGCTTGCTGTACGTTTACCTATCAAGCTGTCGGTTTTTCGCCGGGCAGCGGAATCAGCACGGACGCATTATCGCCGGTAACAACGTCGGGCAGTTCGCCGTTCCATGCGGACAGATATTCGATATACTTGAGATATTCGGATATGACCGCTATCTCGTCCTTTGTCTTGCCCGTAAAATCTATATTATATTCGGTGCCTACAGTCTCGCCCTGTTCGTTTTTGACTTCGGTTTCGGTTATATCGAACCCGAGCATACGCGCAACTTCGACTGATTTCAGCTTTGTGGACTGCGCTTCCGCCTTGGCTATTGCGATCTGCGCCTGCGCATCGCCCTCCGCTGCGGCTATGCGCGCTTCGGCGGCGAGCTTGGCGACATCGAGTTCCGCCTGTGCCTTTATCTGCGCTACCTGCGCCGCGGCTTCCGCCTCGATCTTGGCTTTTTCGGCTTCGTACTGTGCCTTGAGCTGTTGCTGTTCGGCGATCATCTTTTGTTCGACGGTCTGCTCGAAAGCATCCGAAAAATCTATATTGGTAAGGACCGCCGTGTTGATGGTAACAAAGTAGTTTTCCGATATCGCTTCTTTTATCGCTTCTTCCACTTTAGGCGAAATAGACGCTCGCGTTTCGATTATAGTCATTGCCGAATACCCGGAAAGCACCGACTTTGCGCGTTCTATGGATACGCTGCGTATTTTGGTGGACAACGCTTCCAGAGATCCGTAAGTCGTAGCGATATCCGTGGTCCTGTGCGTATCTATCTGATATTGCACGGTCATCGTAAGATCCATGGTCTGCGCGTCTTTCGAATACGCGTTTTCTTTTATGTCCAAAGTTTGAACTTTAGCATCGTAAACGTCGTACTTTTCGGTTATCCAAAAATCGAAATACGTACCTGCCGTACGCGTTTCCCTTATCTCGCCCAAATGTTTTACCACCGCTACCTCACCTGCGTTTACGGTATGAAAACTGCCCGGAATAAAGAAAGTAAGCAACAGGAACACGCAGGCGACGCCCAGTCCGACCCACCTCGCTATATTGTAAAAGGATCTGTTGCCCGAGACCGGCTTGATGTTCTTTTCCGAACGTCTTACCGACCCGTAACGCAATTTACGCGTAAACACTATAAACACCGCCGCGCCGGCAACGCACAGTGCCGAAAAAAGCAATCCCAATACTACAGCTATAGTCATAATCAATTCTCCTTGATGAATCTTACGGTTAAATTATAACATAAGGAAAGTACATATTTCAATATTTTTTCCGTGTAATTTAACAACAATCTTGTAATTTTTACAAGAAAAATATAACGGGCCCGACACTCGCCGGACCCGCCTCCCGATTATTTACGGTTAATCCGCAATAATGCTTTCCCCCGTCATCTCATCGGGTTTTTTGACTCCCATAATATCGAGCAGCGTAGGCGCTACGTCGCACAGCGCCTTGCCGCTTTTAAGCGTTTTACCTATATACTTATCGCCTGCTACGATAAACGGCACTAAATTAGTTGTATGCGACGTGCATGGCGAACCGCCGTCGAACTGCATGACCTCCGCATTGCCGTGATCGGCGGTGACGATAGCCGTTCCGCCGGTTTTCCAAACCGCTTCCACAACTTTTTTAAGACATTGATCGACAGCTTCCACGGCTTTTACCGCGGCTTTCAGCACACCCGTATGCCCTACCATATCGCAGTTGGCAAAGTTAAGGATAAGAACGTCCTTGCCGCTTTCCGCCTGTTCCGCGGCTTTGTCCGCCACTTCGTAAGCGCTCATTTCGGGCTGAAGATCGTATGTCGCAACTTTGGGGCTTGCGACCAGCACGCGCGTTTCGTTTTCGTTGGGCTTTTCCACACCGCCGTTAAAGAAGAAGGTAACGTGCGCATATTTTTCTGTTTCCGCAACGCGCGCCTGAGTAAAGCCGTTTTCCGCCAGATATTCGCCGAGCGTGTTTTTAAGATGCCGCGGCGGAAATGCGGTCAGTATATTTTTGAGCGTAACGTCGTACTGCGTCATACCGACATAAGTTACCTTTTTGTATCCGCCCATACGCTCGAAGCAATCGAAATCCGGCTCCGTTATCGCGCGAGAGATCTGTCTCGCTCTGTCTGCGCGGAAATTGTAAAAAATAACGGCATCTCCGGCATTGACTCCGGCGTAATCGCCGATAACGACAGGCTCCACAAACTCGTCCATAGTTCCGGCGGCATAACTCGATGCCATCGCCGAATCCGCCGAACTGAACCGCTTGCCTGCGGCCGCAAACACCGCATTGTAACCGCGAGCGACGCGTTCCCAGCGGTTGTCCCGGTCCATATAATAATATCTTCCTACGACAGTGGCGACCGTACCCACGCCCAGCTCTTTCATTTTATCTTCCAGTTCGCGGACAAAACTCCTGCCGGAATCGGGAGGAACATCTCTGCCGTCCGTTATGCAATGGACGTAAACCTTATCCACACCGCGCGATCTGCACAATTCCAACAATGCGTACAGGTGCGTGTTCATACTGTGAACGCCGCCGTTGCTCAAAAGCCCCACGAGATGAAGCGCGGAACCGTTTGCTTTTACGGCGTCTATGGCTGCATTGAACGCATGGTTTTCGTAAAACGCACCGCTTTTGACTGCGTCGTCTATAGTGGTTATATCCTGATACACAACACGTCCGGCGCCGAGATTCAAATGACCGACTTCGCTGTTACCCATTTGTCCTTCGGGCAGTCCCACGGCATAACCCGACGCATTTATAAGCGTATTCGGATACTTTTGCATCAACGAATCGAAAAACGGCTTCTTTGCTTTTTTTACCGCGTTGCCGTATGAATCGGGATTGTTTCCGAATCCGTCGAGAATTATAAGAGCGTTCATAACCTCACCTTCCGAAAAAATTCTTTTGTTTTATTATTCTATTTTGCGGCATTGACAATTATAGCAAAATCGTCCGCTTTAAGACTGGCGCCGCCGATAAGACCGCCGTCGATCTCCGGCTGAGCCATGAGTCCTGCTACGTTTTTGGCGTTCATACTGCCTCCGTACTGAATACGCATACCGTCCGCAACCTTTTTACCGTACAGCTCGCAAACGACGGAACGGATATGTCCTATCGTTTCGTTAGCCTGCTCGTCCGTTGCGGTCTTGCCAGTGCCTATAGCCCAAACGGGTTCGTACGCGATCACCGTTTTTTCGGCGTCGACGGCGGAGATATTCTCAAACGCGCCCGTTACTTGAGTACGGCATACTTCGTCGGTCTTGCCGCTTTCTCTGTCGGCAAGCATTTCGCCTACGCAAACTATGGGCGACAAGCCGTTTTTAAGCGCCTGAACAAGCCTTGCGTTTACTGTCTTATCCGTCTCTCCGAAATACTGACGACGCTCGCTGTGGCCGATCACAACGTATTCGGCGCCGGCTTCGACGAGCATTGCCGCCGATATCTCGCCCGTAAACGCGCCGCAGTCCGCCCACGCTACGTTCTGTGCGCCGACGGCTATATTCGTACCGCGGCAAAGTTCCGCCGCCGCGGCTATATCGGTAAACGGAACACATACGACCACGTCGCACGTCGCATCCTTTACTTTGGGCGCAAGCGCCGCAATAAGTTCGCGACATTCCGCTGCGGTCTTGTTCATCTTCCAGTTGCCTGCAATTATCGGTTTTCTCATTTTATATGTTGACCTCCGGTCTTATTTTGTCTTTATAGCGTCGCATTCTATCTTCCTGTAAACCGCAAGCGCCGCCGCAACGCCCGCATTGAGCGAATTTATCTTTCCGCGCATGGGAAGCGACAATATTCCGTCGCATAGCTCTTTTGTCAACCGCGAAACGCCTTTACCTTCCGCGCCGACTACAAGAGCGACCGCGCCGGAAAGATCACAGCCGTATATATCCGTACCGCCCATATCCAACGCATACACCCAGACATTGCGCTTTTTAAGATCGCGTACCGCATCGTTTATATTTGTCACGCGCGCGACCTTTACGTATTCCGCTGCGCCTTCCGCCACCTTTATCACCGTGTCGGTCACGGCAGTCTGACGGTTCTTTCCGATTATCACACCGTGAACGCCGCCGCACTCACACGACC
Organism: uncultured Christensenella sp.; assembly: GCA_910585055.1. Lineage (GTDB taxonomy): Bacteria > Bacillota > Clostridia > Christensenellales > Pumilibacteraceae > Anaerocaecibacter. Next base: position 12,763 of record CAJUBY010000033.1, read on the forward strand.
GCAATATACTGCCCAGATTGTGCGGATCTTCTATGCCGTCTGCTATTATTATAAACGGCGGTTCGCCGCGCAATTCGGCAAACGCGAAAATATCTTCCGGTTCGCAATATTCGAAATCCGCCGCATATCCTATACAGCCTTGGTGCGCCGCGCCGTCGGCAGCGCGGTCCAGGCTTTTCCTGTCGCAATACCTAACGGGTATGCCGCAACGCTTTGCGTATTCGGCAATAGCGGCAACGCGCCCGTCGCCGGTCTTGCCGGACAACAGCTCTATGCGGATAAATCCGCCAGAATTTTTCAGCCGTTCCAAAACGGCGTTTTTACCGTAAATCTTAATGGTATAATCCGCTGTTTATTATTTTCCGTTCTTGTCGGGTTCGGCTTCCGCAAACAGTTTATCACGTAAAACCTTGACTTCGGCGGCTTTTCCGCATGATTTTTTACCCTCGGGACACGCGCCGCATAAACAGCCCGGGCCGCAGTCACGGAACAGATTGGGCGCGACCTTAACGGCTTCCGCCATCATTGCCCACGCCACGCGCCGTATCTCCCACTGCGCACGGTTGCAGCAACGCAGTTCGAAAAAGTGCATAAGCTCGCGCGCGTTCATCGTAACGATCATTTTGGTCTCGCAAGCATTCGGCAAAATGAACCGTGCATCTTCGTTTGATTTTTCGCCCCTGCCGAGTGCGCTCTGCCAATCGCGGTACCAATCCATAATGGTATCCATTTGACCTACAAACCGCGCGACCGCCGCGCCGCCCAGCGCTTCTATCGCCGGCGGAATAACGTAATTGAACGAATCTTCCGAAACGTAACG
>CAJUBY010000033.1:13594-20716 GCA_910585055.1 uncultured Christensenella sp.
CTGCGACCGCACGGAAAAAGACGCTATGCGGTGGCGCGTGATCTGCGCCAAAAGCGCGCGCGAAACTCCCTCGAGCGAAAAAGTGAACGACGCATGTTCAACAGGCGAACGGTGTCCCATATCCATGAGCCGCGAAATAAACGTGCCGTTATCGCCTGCCATAATATTTTCCGTAAGATCGTCCAGATCTCTGTCGGAATAACACAGTTTTGCGGCGAGAGCTACGGTTGCTTCCGGGTCCGCAGTGTAACGAATCAATTTTACTTTCGGAGATACTTGCATGGCGTGTTCCTTATGTATAGATTTCGCCGCGCCGTATAAAAGCGCGCTTACGTTTTAATATTCTGCCGTACGACCGGACCGGCGGCGGCACAGCCCAGCTCGTAACACATTTCGAGCAACCGATGCTCGCGGTCTGAACCGCCTGCGATGTGCACATAGCCTATGACTGCCTCGAGCGCGGTTGCTTTATGGTAATCCGTCGGCGATGCCGTTTTGGCACGGGAATGCAGGTGTGCGTTTTTGGCGCGGCGTGCGACATCCGCTTCCTCTTCCGTAAAATAACCGTCGGCATCCAGCCTGTCGTAGACCGCCGCCTGAGTTTTGGCGTTGACCAACCTCGACGCCGCGGTATGCAGAGTTCCGACCACGCAATCGCTTTTTTCCGCAAGCCGCTCGCGCACGAACAGCGTGTGGACCGCGTCGCCTATAAACGCCAAGCTGACCGGCGTTAGTCTGTCCGTACGGTTTTTATCCACGGTTCTATTATACCTTCCGCGGCGTAATAAGTCAATCAAAAAAAGAACCATATTAAAATTATGGTTACACAGCTCACCGCGCCTATCGATCGATAATATTACACAAAACGCCGCAAAACACTTGAATTATGAATTTCGGAGTGTTATAATGTATATGTAATAATGTGACGGAGAATCATGATGACCAAAACAGTTACGTTTAAATGCGCCAAATGCGGAAAAAACCATGTGTTTAATATCGGAACTCGCGGCATTGCCACGTTGTCCGACGCTGTCGAATGCATGCCCGTGCGCGACGCCGACAAACTGCTGGAATCCGTAAACCGCATGCTTATGAACAAGTCGGAAGCGCAACGTACGTCGTTTATGATGAATAACGCCGACGCTATGTCGATGATCAACTACGACGTCTGCGGTCAGTCTATAAACATGTTCGAAGCGGAAGATATAAAAGCGATATATTCCAAATACACGCAGGATCAGATCGACAAACTCAACAAAAGCATGGCACTGTGGGCGGATGCGCAGATGTCGGAAGGATTTATGGCATTCGACGCGATATTCTATTGCAGAAAATGCAAAAAACTTTCGCAGGGCATGTTCCTTAAGGTACGTTCGGTCGAAGACAAAAAAGAACGCACTTATTTGTTTACGCCCAAATGCAAAACATGCAACAGCGAGCTTGCGCTCGTAAACGACGCAAACATGGGCTATATGTTCGAAGGACTTACGGCGCGCGCGCCCTGCCCCGACTGCGGCGGATCGCTTACGGTCACAGATATCAGATTCAAACCGTAAAAACCGAACACATAAAAATTTGTTAATAATAGATTTACATTCGAAGACCCGGCGTATTTTCCGCCGGGTCTTCGAATGTTTAAGCTTTTGTTCTTACTCTTCGCTTTTCGGCGATCACGTTTATAGCCGCGAAAACCGCTATCAGCGCCGCCACGCTGCATGCTACTGCAAGATACATCGCCCACGCCGGGACCGCACTGCCGAAAAAGTACAGTTTTGCGTCAAGCCCGTTCAATATACCGTCTACGACGTCGGGCGGAATGCCTGCGTCCAAAAACGGCGTTTTGAAACCGCTCATAAAATGAGTACGCAGAAGTCCTGTGCAATACGTACCCGGCAGGCACATAACGGTATTTGCCATACCGCTCGAAAACTGCGCTATAGGATAATATGCGCCGCAAATAAATCCGTAAACAGATGACACTATAGTGGACACAGCCGCTATCGCGCCTTTGCTTTTAAGAAAAAAACAAACCACGGACGACAGCGCCGTGCCGAAAAGCGAGGAAAGCAATACGTCCAACATTGCCGCAAAAACTTCCGTCACCGTCATGTTCCAGCCCATTATAGCAATATATACAAATCCGACTGCCATGGCGATATAACATATACTAACGGTAACTAGCGCGGTGGAAAAATAGTATCCGAGTATTAGGATACGACCTTTTACCGGCGTAACGTTGAGATCGTTACGCGCACCCGAAATCCTGTCGTCCACCATAGCCATATTAGCTATAAACGCAACGGTAACGCAGCATACCGCAAGTATCGACGATATTTCGTATGCCGCTATATAACCGTTCATAAGTTTGTCGGACAGTTTAAATCCTTCCGGCAGATTCATGGTAAACGTATCTTTCAAAACACTGTCCAAAAACAATACGTAAAGCACAAGTATTATTATCGGCGAAATAAACGCCGATACCAACGTGCCCTTGTCCTTGAAAAACAATTTTATATTACGCGCCGTAAAAGCAGCCGTCTGTCTTACCGTATCCGTTTTCATATCCGTTATATCTATTTTCCCGAACGTCGGTCGGTCAATCGCCGAGCGTCATGCCTGTAGCGGCAAGAAACACGTCGTCCATTTTGCCCTTGCTTATCTCGTAATCGGTAAAAAGCTCAGGATGTTTTTTTATAAGTTCCGTCGCCTCCGCCGTATTTTCCACTTCTATACGGTATCCGCCCGCGATCTTCCGCAACGGCTTTCCCAGCTTTTCGAGCGCGGTCCCGTCATCGCCGTAAAAAGAGATAAAATCTCCGGTATATTTGTTTTTAAGTTCGACAGGAGTGCCTTTTGCCGTTATTTTCCCTGCGTTGAGTATAACGACGTAATCGGCATCGGCAGCCTCTTCCATATAATGCGTCGTCAAAAACACTGTGAGTCCGCCGGCATTACGCAGTTTGTCGATGACCGCCCAAACCGTTTTACGCGTTTGAGGGTCGAGCCCGGTCGTAGGTTCGTCGAGTATAAGGATCTCGGGGCTGTGCAATAAAGCTCTTGCGATGTCGCAACGTCTGCGCTGTCCGCCGGAAAGCTTGCCGATCGGACGTTTTTCCAATTCTTTAAGCGAAAGCATCCCGTCGAGTTCGGAGTACCGTTTTTCGAAATCGGCGCCGAAAATCCCGTACAGTGCGGCGCGGCTTTTAAGATTGTCTTTTACGTTTAGTACTCTGTCGAGTACGGAGTTTTGAAACACGACGCCGATCTTGTTTTTGATTTTTGCTATATCCCTGTCGATATCGTAACCGCCTACGGTCACTCGCCCTGCAGTACGGTCCAGCCGACCGCATATAACCGAGATCGTCGTCGACTTGCCTGCGCCGTTTACTCCCAAAAAAGCAAAAAGTTCGCCGCGGCGCACCTCGAACGATATATCGTCGACCGCAGCAAAATCGCCGAACTTTTTAACAAGCCCGTTAATTTCGATCACGGTATAATCACCGGAACGCTCGATATTTTCGTCGCCCATACTCGTTACCGCCTTAAAATAAGTATATCATTTAATATGCCGCCGGAAATTAAAATCTCATTAGATTTAGATTAAGATCGGCGTTCCGGCGGAAGTTCCTGTTCGCAGTTTCGCAAAGCTTTGAGTTTTTTATGTCCGCCGACCAGCATATGCAAGCCCAATGCGAATATCCCGATCGATAAAATAACACCGACTGCAGGATTCATTTTCGCCGCCAAAGCTGCCGCATCGGTCTCGGGATGCAATTCTTTAAGCATCATTGCCTGAAGAGTAAATAAAGAGATTAGCGCGTCCGCGAGACTTGCGTTTTTTACGGCTATCAAAGACAGGTCGTTTTGCTTATGCGATTTTTTGAAATTATAGACCGCAATACCAAATTTTACAAAGGTATACGCCGCTATGGAAATAACGTACACGACAGCGCTCGTAAAGTATTTATAGGTGTTTCTGTCGTCGATCGTCATTTTTATTACAGGCAGGATCGCAATCGCGAGCATTACGAGCATTAATCCGCAGTTTGCGTACGCACGTACCTGCCGCATTTCGTCGCTGTCCGTCTTACCCTTGCCTCGGTATTTCGCCGTCAATATAACTTCTACGCGTGGCAATATCAAAAAAACATGGTAACCGACAAGCACGCCAAGCCATGCCGATCTTTCGAGGTTTGCTATCACTATACCGAAAACGACGTAACAGGTGTTGAACAGTATCGAACCCGTAGCATAAACAAAAGCTCTTGTGCCGTAATTGGAAAAAAAGCTTTTTACTTTGGGTTTGTCCTTTACGCGCTCCGGTATCCCGATCACGGTGAGCACGCAGTAAACGGACAGTATTACAAGCACAAGCGCCGCAATATGCACGGGCAATGCCCACAGTCGCAGACCCAAAGCCAAGTAATACAGCGTTATACTTCCCGAAAGAGTCGTTACGCCGGTTATCCAGATCACTATATTCAGCCACATCGGCGGCTTCAGCAAAAACGCCAACAGTTTGTCGTGCTTCTTCATTATAATGTATTCTACAATATCCCATATTTTAAGTCAAGCGTGTGATACCGCGGATTATTAAGCCTAATCGTTCGGTTTTTGTAAATTCTCTTGATTAATCGAAAATTACATGCTATAATACGGTATATAAAATGAAACGTGTACTGTTGAAACTCCGCGAAGCCTTTATTTCGGTACTTCCCGTTACGGTCATAGTACTGATCCTTGCCGCTACGCCGCTCGTAGATTTTTCGGCTGTCGAAATGTGGACTTTTGCCGTCTCCGCAATTTTTCTGATACTCGGTATCGGGCTGTTCAATCTGGGTGCGGACCTTGCAATGACGCCTATGGGCGAACAGATAGGCGGCGGTCTTACAAAATCAAAAAAGATAGCGGTACTTTTGATAGTCTGTTTTTTGATGGGCGTGTTTATAACGGTCGCCGAACCCGACCTGTCTGTTCTTGCGGAACAGGTAAGCACCGTCATGAATAGTACGGTGTTGATAGTAACGGTGGGCGCAGGCGTCGGCGTGTTTCTGCTCATAGCCGTTCTTAAAATAATACTTCGCAAAGATCTGTCGGCAATACTTATGTTTTTTTACATGGTGCTTTTCGCGCTGTGCGCCATGCTTATAGAAAGCGGCAAACACGATTTTCTTGCCATGTGTTTCGATTCCGGCGGCGTTACGACCGGTCCTATAACCGTGCCGTTCATAATGGCGCTGGGCGTAGGTATCGCAACAACTATAGGCGGTAAAAACAGCAACGAGAACAGCTTCGGTCTTGTCGCGCTGTGTTCTGTCGGGCCGATACTCGCAGTAATGGTGTTATCCATGTCGGCAAAAGGCGATCTCGTTTACACCACTCCGACCTACACTGTAGCATCCGAACTAAACGATTTCGGCGGCGTCTTGCTTGCGACTTGCCGCGAAGTCGTTATAGCGCTTGCGTTAATAGTCGCTTTTTTTACCGTCCTGCAACTTACGGTGCTGAAACTTCCCAAAGAAAAAATAATCCAAATAGTGATCGGCATAATATACACGTTTATAGGACTTGTCGTATTTCTGACCGCAGTAAAGGTCGGGTTTATGCCTATAGGACTAAAGCTCGGCAAAATGCTTGCCGATAACCGCACGGTGCTAGTGATTTTCGGACTGATTCTCGGTATGGTGGTCGTTCTCGCAGAACCTGCGATACACGTCCTAAACAAACAAGTGGAAGAAGTTACCGGCGGCGGGGTGACAAAAAAAGAAATGCTTGTCGCGCTATGTCTCGGCGTCGGATTTGCGATCGCGCTTTCTATGATCCGCATAATTTACGAATTTTCGGTGCTGTACTATCTTATCCCCGGCTATCTTCTGTCGCTGGGTCTGTCGTTTTTCGTACCGAAGCTTTACACCGCGATAGCGTTCGACTCCGGCGGCGTTGCCAGCGGACCGCTTACATCGGGTTTTATACTTCCGCTTGCCATAGGCGCGTGCTCGGTGCTCGCCGGAGATAAAGTGCTCGAGCTGGCGTTCGGAGTTGTGGCAATGGTTGCTATGATCCCTCTCATAACGATACAGGCGCTGGGCTTTAAAGCGGTGATGTCCGCCAAAGCGCGTAACCGAATTACCATGAGACGTATACTTGCCGCCGACGACGAGCAGATCATAAACTTCGCCTGGGAGAAAAAATAATGCCTAACAAAAAGAAACCGGACGAAAAAACAAAACTCAAAGCCAAAGTCGAAGAAATTAAGGAACGCAGCAAACGCCGCATGACCAAAATACGTTCGGCACGCGGCAGCGCAGGCGGCAATACCGTTACCGACAACCGTCTGGAACTTTTAATAACCACCGTAAACCGCAGCAAAGCCGAATTTTACATCGATCTGTTGCAGTCGTTCGAAGTAAACATGCAATTTTTGGCGCTCGGTCACGGTACTGCGGATGCGAAGATGCTGTCCAGATTCGGGTTGGATACCGATTCGGATAAAGCCGTCATATTCAGCGTGATCCAAAGCAGCAAGCTGGATGCCGCTATTTCAGCTCTCGACGAAAAATTCCGCACGATAAAAAACGGTAAGGGCGTCGCATATACCCTGCCCATGTCAAGTATAATCGGCACGCTTATATTCGGATTTTTAAGCAATAACCGCATGGCGATCAAAGACGGCAAGGAGAATGCATGATGGACTACGAACTTATAATTTGCATAGTGAATACCGGATTTACCGACGTCGTTATGACCGCCGCGAAAGAACACGGTGCGCGCGGTGGTACGGTCCTGCACGGCAGAGGCACCGCCAACAAGGAAGCCGAAGAATTTTTCAGTATTACGGTACAGCCGGACAAGGAAATGGTTATGATTCTTGTTCCGTCGGATATAAAAAACGATGTATTACATGCGATATATCAAGCCGCAGGGCTAAAGACCGTGGGACAGGGCATAGCCTTTGCCATGCCGGTGACCAATGTAGTCGGAATTTCGTCTCCCAAAAACAACGAAAACAGCGACGCTTCCAAAGCGCCCGTCAATAAAGTTTAAATCGCAGAACGGCGGCCGATTAGGGTAATTCCCATAGGGAATTTAATAAAACGCAAATAAAAAGATTTAGGCATAGCG
>CAJUBY010000034.1:0-9470 GCA_910585055.1 uncultured Christensenella sp.
TAAGCGACGGCGATGTAGACGCACGTATACAGACCGAACTCAAACAAGCGGCGCGCAGCGTATCTTCGGACAAGGCTGCGGAAAACGGCGACGTCGTCGTGATCGATTATGTCGGTACTGTGGACGGTACGGAGTTCGAGGGCGGTAAAGCCGAAAAATACGAACTCAAACTCGGCAGCAATACGTTTATACCCGGGTTCGAGGACGGTCTTATCGGCGCCGTAAAAGGCGAAGAACGCGACGTTAAAGTTAAGTTCCCCGACGAATACCATGCGGAAAACCTTAAGGGTAAGAGCGCCGTTTTCCATGTCAAGGTCAACGACGTAATGGTCGAGGAGATCCCGGAACTTACCGATGAGTTCGTTAAAGACCGCGGTAGGTACGAAAACGTCGAAGACTACAAAAAGGGCACTCGCGCCTTGCTCGAAGCCAACGCGAGTTCCCGTCAGCGTAACGAACGTATCGACGCCGTTATGAAAGCCGTTACCGATAACGCCGAGTGCGACGTAGCGGAAGAGATAGTCAAAGCGGAAGTGGAAAGAATGTACTCGGAGTTCGAGCATCAGATGTCGCATTACGGCATCAGTCCCGAGGATTATCTTAAATACAACAATTCCAGCCCGGCACAGTTCCGCGAAGAACGCAAAGAGCCTGCGGAACGCAACGTTAAAATGCGTCAGGTAATGCGTGCTATCATAAAAGCGGAAAATATCGAAGTTTCGGAAGAAGAAGTAAAGCAGAAGCTCCGCGATCCGTCGGTACGCGCCTCACTCGAACACGAAGTAAAGCACGGCGGCGGTTCGGTCGAAGAATATGCTTACAACGACATGCTCACGGACAAGTTCTTTGAATTCCTGCTCGGTAACAACGAATTTGTGCTGGATATAGCGGAAGAAACGACAGACAAAAAACAAAATGCCGCGCCTGCGAAAAAGACGACCAAAAAGACGGCGGCAAAAGCAGATACGGGATCGGAAGAAAAAACAGCCGCAAGATCCGCCGCTAAGCCTGTGGCTAAGAAAGCGCCGGCTAAAAAGCCCGCGGCTGAAAACGGCGCCCAAAACGAAAAACAATAATAACTATCTTTACGTCGAAATCGGAGGCATACATGAACAAATTCGAAATAATAAAAAACGATCTCGTTCCTATGGTAGTCGAACAGACCAACCGCGGCGAACGTTCGTACGATATATTTTCCAGACTTCTCGAAGACCGTGTCGTGTTTTTGACGGGCGAAGTCACCGACGTGACCGCCGATCTTGTAGTCGCACAGCTCATGTATCTCGAGAGCAAGGGCGACGACAAGGATATTTCGCTTTATATAAACAGTCCCGGCGGTTCTGTGACTGCGGGTATGGCGATATACGATACGATGAATTATATAAAGTGCGACGTGGAAACTATCTGCGTCGGTATGGCGGCCAGCATGGGCGCGTTTTTGCTGTCCAGCGGCGCCAAGGGCAAGCGTTTCGCATTGCCCAACAGCGAGATCATGATCCACCAGCCGTCGGGCGGCGCACAGGGTCAGGCGAGCGACATTGCGATAACGGCGGAACATATACTGCGCGTAAAAAAGCGCATGAATATGATACTTGCCAAAAACTGCAATCAGCCGCTCGACCGCATCGAGCGCGACGTCGACCGCGATCATTATATGTTTGCCGAGGAAGCCAAGGCTTACGGCATAATCGACGGTATAGTGGATAAGCGAGCATAATTTTTCAGGAGTGGTAAATGGCTAAAAAAACTATCGGTAACGACGAACCCGCCTGTTCGTTTTGCGGCAGACCGGAATCGAAAGTCGAGCATTTGATAGCCGCACCGGGCGACGGTATATATATCTGTAACGAGTGTGTCGAGATATGCCGAGATCAGCTGCACGAGCATACGGAAGCTAAGCCGGATAAGGTGGCGCTTTTGCCGCCGGAGGAAATGAAGGCGGAACTCGACAAATATATTATAGGACAGGACGAGGCAAAACGCGTTTTGTCCGTCGCCGTATACAATCATTACAAACGCGTAAATTACAATCTACGCAACGTTAAACCGGGCGACCGTAAACGCGACGACGAGCGCACGGCGGCGGAACGCGGCAGCGCGGACGGCGTAGAGCTGAACAAGAGCAATATCCTCATGTTCGGTCCTTCGGGCTGCGGTAAAACGCTGCTTGCTCAAACGATGTCCAAAATTTTGAAAGTACCTTTTGCAATGGTGGACGCGACTACGCTAACCGAAGCCGGATATGTCGGCGAAGACGTGGAAAATATACTTTTGCGTCTTATAAAAAACGCCGATTACGATGTCGCGGCAGCCGAACGCGGGATCATTTATATAGACGAAGTCGATAAGATAGCGCGTAAAAGCGAAAACGTATCTATAACGCGCGACGTTTCCGGCGAGGGCGTTCAGCAGTCTCTGCTCAAGATAATAGAAAGCACTGTATCCAGCATACCGCCCAACGGCGGCCGTAAGCATCCGCAGCAGGAATTTATCCATATGGATACGACTAACGTGCTCTTTATTCTCGGCGGTGCGTTTGTAGGACTGGATAAGATAGTTTCCGACAGACTGGGAAAAACGCGCATAGGTTTCGGCGGAACGCTGCACGGCGATACTTCCGATCCGGATGCGATACTGCCCAAGGTACAGCCGCAGGATCTTATTAAATTCGGGCTTATCCCCGAACTTGTAGGACGTGTGCCCGTTACGGTCGCATTAAAGGATCTTAAGTCGGCAGATCTCGTAAGAGTACTGACAGAGCCGAAAAACGCGATAGTCAAGCAGTATGTAAAACTGCTCGATCTGGACGGCGTACAGCTCGAGTTCGACGAGAGCGCGCTTTCCGCCATAGCGGACAAAGCGTTATCGCTACACACCGGCGCAAGAGGGTTGCGTACGATAGTGGAAAACGCGATGCTCGATATTATGTATACCGTTCCCTCGGACAAAACGATAAAAAAGATAATCGTCACTTCGGACACTATAGAAAATTCGGTGCCGCCCAAAATTATAAAGGACGCGGCTTAAAAAAACGGATCGCAGTTGCTTTAGTACTGCGGTCCGTTTTTTATTCAATATTACAATTTAAGTGTTTCCAATATAGTAATAAAGTAGTGCTAATTGATAATTTAGACTAATTATAACAATCATTAACTAGTATTTGATGTTTATTTTTTGTTTCAATTAAATCCAAAATACATGGTGGAATATGGGTAGTATTTTTAAAATACTCATCAACCACATCTCCAATTTTTAATTTTTTTGTTAATATATCTGAAACAAATTCGTATAGATATACGGTATTAATTATTATATCGTTTTTATTAGAAGCATTGATTTCTGCATATAATGGTTTAGAAATGATATTAGTGCTTACTATCAATTTAAATGTAATGTACAGATTGTCAATAAATTCTTTAAAAGTTATGCTAGACGTTTCAATATAATTTTTCAAATAATCATATGATTATATTGGATTGAAAAATATTGTCAATATTAAATTCAAAAATATCGTTACTAATTTCATCGATATCGTAATTTTGTATATATCTGTTATTTATGATTTCACTATTTAAACAATCGTTATCAATTAAAGATTTAAATGGTAACATGTTAATTTCTTTTAGATAATTATCAATTGGGATTTCCTGATTTAATTTCAGATTTCCATAAAATGTCTTCAGTTGCCAATGTATTGATTGAAGAATTTACTTATTTTGATTCAACTAGAATAAAAATACATAGAATAAGTTATTGGGTTGTAGTTACTAATGAATGAGATAATAGTCAGGATCGACGAATTGCGCATTAAAAGCGGGTTGAGTAAAGCCGCGCTTGCAAATAAAATTGGCGTTACGCCCACTACGGTGAGTAACTGGAATAAGTACGATACAATGCCGTCGTTGCAGGTAATAGACAGTATATGTAAGGCAGTCGGCGTTACGGCGGAGCAATTTTTTGCAGGACTCGGTAAACCGAAGGACAGAAACGACGAAGAACGGTTCATAGAAAATTGGAGAATGCTTTCCGATACCCAAAAGAAAATCGTCGAAACAGTAATTGATGAGCTTGCGAGGTGTAAGCATGCAGGTGATGTATGATCGATACGGTAAAACGTATAAACGAACTTATGGATATCAAAGGTTGGTCTGCTTATGAGCTTTCCAACCAAACGGGAATATCCACAAATGCGATATACGATTGGAACAAAATAGGCGCAGTGCCGACGCTTGCGAATATAATCAAGATATGTGACGCAATGGAGATATCGCTCGAATATTTTTTTGCAACGGTCGTTATGCGTATACGGAAGAAGAAAACAGGATACTTAATAAGAGATCGGCATTGACTGCTTTGGAAAAGAATACCGTAGATAATTTGGCGGCAATATTGATAATTTCAAAAAGTAAATTTTGACTTTTGTATTTTTCGACTGAAACCGAGCGTTTAAAAACAGAGCCGTTTGTAAAGCAACGCGGCGCGGCGCATGGAATTTCGGGGTAGTAACAAAATAGTTCCGTGACCGAGAAACACCGGGAATGCACGCGGAAATCGCGTGCGGACTTCGGCTTCAGCCGAGCGTCTAACGAACATGCGCCGAACGAACAGAACTGGCTGTAAAGCAACGCGGCGCGGCGCATGGAATTTCGGGGTAGTAACAAAATAGTCCCGTGACCCAAAGGGTTACGGGACTATTTTGGCACCACCACCGGGAATCGAACCCGGGTCTTCGGCGTGAGAGGCCAACGTCCTAACCTCTAGACTATAGTGGCATATAACAGACGTAGTATATCACAGAAGTAAATAAAAATCAACCGTTTTTTCGGTATAAATCAAAATTGTATCATATACGTTATGCGGATGTGATTTCGCTGTTCGGATCGGGCCGCGCCGATTGTGTTTTGCGCATGAATGTCCAGTTTACAAAGCCGTATATGTCGTATACGAAAAAAAGCGAAAAGCATATTATCATCGGGGTATACGCCGTGTCTGCAACTGCCGCAAGTATCCACATGATTATAAGAACTATATCGTTACATGCGTATGCCAATCCGTACAGCGGTACGCGAAAAAATACAAAAGACGAGGCTATTATGCTCGTGGTAACGGATACGGTGCTTACCGCGAGATTGGCAGTTCCGCACGCTTTAAGTATAAAATATAACGCTGCGGTTCCTGTTGCGGCAATTATCGCAAGCGTAGTCACCTTGGATTTCGTCAAAGTGCCAACCTCTACCTGCGAACTCGATCTGTACGGGTGTTTCAGCCACGATACCGTTGCCACGACGGCGGCAGGCGCGCTCATGCCGAGATATGTTATCATTTCGCCGTAGTATTTGAAAAAATACGACACGACGCCGTAAAACACAGCGAACAATACCGTAAGTATCTGTCCCGCGACATGGCCTTTAACTATAAATAACAGCGCCGTAACGCCTGTCAGCGAAGATGTAAGAGTAAGCCAATCGCGGCTGGGCGACAGCGAAAAGGCGAGAACTACGGCAATGATCGACGCGCTCCACAGTATGATATCGAAGATATTGAGAAGTTCGAGAAATTTTTTCATAATGTCATCTAAATAAAACAGCATCCGTCTGTATATCTTCCAAGACCTAACGATATACAGCGAATGCTACGCATTGCTCGCTACCCGGTGGCAGTTATTTATTTGTTATATGATACCACGGCTCCGAAAAATTGTCAATCCAATAGCAGCGAAATATCGGCAAAACATAAAAACAGCGTTTTTGCCGCTGTTTTCTGTTATGTCAACATCATTACGGGCAACGTATGGTCTCTGTCCGCTATTTCATAAAGAAATGCACTAGTTTGTATTTTAGCTTGGAATAAGGAGTGTATCTTATGGGAAGGTCTATCGTATTCGATTTTTTGAGTATCGATTTATAATGAGAGAACGTTTCGAAACTCTTTAAGCCGTGATAACTGCCTATCCCAGAGCTGCCGACGCCGCCGAACGGCATTTTCGAAGTTGCGATATGCATGATAACGTCATTGACGCAGCCGCCGCCGAACATGACGCGCGGCAGAATATATTTTTCGTTTTTCTTTTTGCCTGTAAACAGGTAAAAAGCAAGCGGCGTGGGATGTTTGTTTATTATATCGAAAATTTCGTTTTTGTCGGTATACGTCAAAACAGGGAATACCGGTCCGAAAATTTCTTCCTGCATCGCCGGATCGTCGGCTGTTGCCGGATAAATAACGGTCGGCTCTATTTTATGCGTGGCGTCGTCGAATCCGCCGCCGTACACGACGTTGCCGGTTATAAGCTTTTTGACGCGTTCGTAATGCCGTTCGTTTATTATCTTGCCGTAATATTCGCAGTTGAGCGCGTCGGGATAAAGTTTACCGATATATTTTTTAATGTTTTCTACAAGTTTGTCGGCTATCGATCTGTGCGCTATTATATAGTCGGGCGCGATGCAAGTCTGACCTGCATTGAGCAGTTTTCCGAACACCAGCCGTCGCGCCGCGAGATCGATCTTTGCCGTTTCGTCTACCACGACGGGGCTTTTTCCGCCGAGTTCCAGCGTGACGGGAGTGAGGTTCTCCGCGGCGGCACGGTATACTTTTTGACCTATCTCTTTGCCGCCGGTAAAAAATATGTAATCGAATTTATGATCGAGTATAGTGTTGTTTACTCCGTCAATGCCGTACAGACATGCGGCAAGCCCTTGGGGAAATACCGATTCGATCAGTTCTTTCATTATCGCGCTCGTAGCGGCGGATGCGCGCGACGGTTTTAATATTACGGTATTGCCTGCGGCTATCGCGCCGACAAGCGGCTGTATCGACAGCAAAAAAGGATAGTTCCAGGGCGCGATTATCAGCGTATTGCCGTACGGCGAGGGAAGCATATAGCTTTTTGACGGGAATTGCGCCAGCGGAGAACTGCGGCGTTTGGGCTTGACCCATTTTTTTAAATGCTTTATACAGAACGAAAGGTCTTCGAGCACCATTCCTATTTCAACCATATACGATTCGGACGCCGATTTGTTTAGATCGGCATTGAGAGCGGTGCAGATGTCGCTTTCGCGCTGTTTTATTGCAGTCTTGAATGCTTTTAAGTATTTCAGGCGCAGTTTTACGTCCAGAGTTTTTCCCGATGCGAAATACTCTTTTTGTTCGTTTATTATCGATCCTATAATGTCCATGTCATTTGCTCCTTACAGCATTATTTTGCGGTAGATGTATTCGAGCTGCTTGCGCCCGTAAAGTTTGGGTACGGGGTAGAGCGGATTGCCTTCTTTATCCGCGTAAACCGACATTTTTTGCAGATCGTCTTCTTTTATTTCCGCAAAACCTTTGGGTATGTCCATATATTCGTTCATGGAATATACCCATTTTATAAATTTCTCGGCAGCTGCCGTTTTACCGTCCGATCCGTCCGCGATACCGCAGGCTTTTGCCAGTCTTGCGAGTTTTTTGTGCGCGGCCTTGCCGTAGCTTTCGAGAACGACGGGCAGAAGAACGGAGCAAGTAAGCCCGTGCGGCAGTCCGTATCTTCCGCTCAGGGAATGGGCAATCGCATGTACGTATCCGACATAGCTTTTTGTAAACGCGATCCCAGCGTAATGTGCGGCAAACAGCATGTTGCGCCGAGCTTTTACGTTATGCGGCTGGTCGTAACAGATCTTAAGATTTTCGTGTATCAGTTTTACGGCTTCCTCGGCGTTGGATCGTGTTTCTTTGGTGGTGGAACGCCCTATATATGCCTCCACGGCATGAGTGAGCGCGTCCATTCCCGTATACGCCGTAATGTTTTTCGGCAGACCCAATGTCAGTTTATGATCGAGCACCGCGTAGTGCGGTATCAGCGGAAAATCGTTGACAGCGAACTTTCTGTGTGTTTGTCCGTCCGTGATGACAGAGGCTATCGTCGTCTCGCTGCCCGTACCTGCAGTCGTAGGTATCGCAAACAGCGGCGGAATTTTTTTGCGCACATGCAGTATCCCTGCCATGTCTTTTATCGATTTTTTCGGGCGTGCGATCCTTGCGCCGCAAGCCTTGGCAAGGTCCATTGTGCTGCCGCCGCCGACCGCGATCAATCCGGCACACTTTTCGGCGATATATGTTTCGCGCGCGCTTTCCACGGCGTCGACGGTGGGGTTGGGCATTGTTTTATCGTAAACCGTAAACTGTATGCCGTTGTTGTCCAGCGCTTCCGTAAGCGTCGCAGTAAGTCCGCATTTCATTACGCCGGGATCGGTCACTATAAGAACTTTTTTTACTCCCAGATCATTGAGTACGTCCGGGCAGTCTTCCACCGAACCGAGTATCTGCGGCCGTCTGTACGGCAGTAGCGGTATGGCGATCTTAAAAAAGAATTGAAAAGTTCTGCAATACAATTTTTTAAATATATTCATTATCGATTTTCTCCGTTGATCGTGCCTTAAAAATTATACACCTCCATTGGACTTTCTCGATGTAAATTATGAAAATTTTTACATATTACAGTCGAAATCATTATAAAATGCCACGATATAATGATAATGTGGCACTTATTATATTTTGATATAATACACTTTTTTATGTAAAACGGATATATTCAAACGTTTGTAATTTGATCGAAACCGCTTATATATTTATCGGCGTCTTCCCGATTTTCGAATACGACCGACGGCACGCGGCTGTGTTTTAATATTTCCAGCATTTCGGGGCGTACCGAAGTTTTGTATGTTTGTATGAATTGCTTAAATTCGTCGTCGACATACTCTATACAGCCTTCCGTGATATCGGGGCGCGATATGCCTTTGTTGCGTTCTGCGCGTTCGTATACGCTTTTTATGCAAAGGTCGGTAGGGCAGTCCAAAAATATGCAGAGATCGGCATAGTTCAGGCGTTCGGCGAATGTCCTTTTGTAGTTTCCGTCGATTATCCACTGCGGTTTTTTAAGTTCTTCGCGCAACAATGCGTCGAATCCGTCGGCAGACCGAGCGATCCAACCGGGAAGCCACCACAGCTTGTCGAGATGTATCACGGGCAGTTCGAAACGCTTGCCCATTTTTACGGCGAGAGTGCTTTTACCGGCGCCCCCGCAGCCTATTATAAGTATTTTTTTATACGGAAAGAACATATGTCACAGTATATTATATTTACGACCGTTTGTCAATAGCGGCAAATTCGGATAGGCAGGAACTTCGTATTTTGTTCAATCTTACTTTTGATACACATTGTCGGGAACAATAACAATTTTTTTATGGCTTTGCGTTTGATATAATTTTACTGTAAACTTGTGCGGAGATCGCACGTAAGGAGCGGAAAATGAAAAGACGTAAAGCCGGTATAACAGGTATTATTTGTGCGGCGCTGTGCGCGTCCGTAGCAGGAGTCGCAAGCAGTTATGCGGCGGACGGACACGCAGTTGCGGAAGATCAGCCGAGCGATAAAAATTTGGTGTATAGATTGGATTTTTCGGACGAAAACGACCGAGGCAAAAACAGCGCCGGAAC
>CAJUBY010000034.1:9480-20663 GCA_910585055.1 uncultured Christensenella sp.
GATAACGGCGTAACGTTTACGAAGAACGCCATAAAGGGGTTGACGTCCTTTAATGTCAAAAACGGCGGTGTACGCAAAAACTACGCTGTCATTCCCGGCGCGGTCTTCGACAGCGAAACCGTAACGCTGGCAGGGTGGTTCAAGATAAGCGGAGAGCTCGACCCGTTTGCTCGTATGTGGGAATTCAATAAGAACGAAGGCGGCAGCAATTCCGATTTTATATCCGTTATGCCGTATCATACGGGACAGCATGACGGCTTGAACTTTTGTGTAAAAAAGAGCGGCGCATTTTTAGATAATGACGAAAACCTGTTCAAAACGCATGTCAAGGACAGCCGCGGCGTACCTACCGAATATTATCTTTCGCCTGTATACGACGCATGGGTGCACTATGCGTATGTTATATCGCCGAACGGCGTCAAATATTATCAAAACGGAACGCTTGTTAAAACCGTCGAAAAAAATATGACGGCGCGCGATTTTTACGGAGAAAATTCCAAACTGTATCTCGGCGCGACAAATATGGATTCAACGGTCGACTTTACCGGTTCGTTTGCCGATATACGCGTCTACGCGTCCGAACTCGATCGGCAGGATATAATCGACGAGTACAGTCTCGAATACACCGATTTTCTTACGACGCACTATGATTTCGAGACGGGCGTAAGCGAGATTATGCGCGGTTACGACGGCACGCTCGTGAACAATGCAACAATCGGACAGGACGCGGAACGTCAAAGCGACGTGCTTATTCTCGACGGATCGGGAACAAGAGATCAGAACAATAGAACGTCCTTTGAAATTCCGTCTGCTGCGTTAATGGGACACAGTTCGATAACCGTTTCCGTAGATACTTACATAGACAATCTGACTACTGCGTATTCGTACATAGCGGCGTTCGAAGCGGACAGAGACAAACATGTTCTGCTTGCCGGAAAATGGGCAAGCTCGGATACTTTAAAACTGCTGTGCGGTCTGCAGGGTGAGACCAACCGCGCGGAACTTGTAGGCAATACTCCGTATAATAAATGGATAAATATAACGTTTACTTTGGACGGACCTACGAGCAGAGCGGTATTATATATCGACGGGGTACCCGTCTTCGTAAATGAAAACTGCGAATACAACAATGCGATATTTTGGAACGCCCGTCGTAACGATTATTCCGGCAAGTGCTCTTTCGGTAAAATAACGTTTTACAACGACAAACCGTTTACCGGAAAGCTGGACAACATAAAAATATTTTCGACCGCGCTTACCGAAAAGCAGGTAATGATGTTGCACGGTATCACCGACATAGAGGACGATGTCACGGCGGTAAAAGCGGAATTAGCCGCGCTTACGGTCGATTACGACGGTATCGGATCCAAAATAGATCTGCCGACGCGTTTGGGCAACGGCGTTACCGTAGAATGGAGTTCGTCCGATGACGGCGTTATAACGTCGAGCGGCGACGTTATGATACCTAACGACGGAGACAAACAGGTTACTTTGACTGCTACGCTTAAAAGAGGAGGTACTTCAATGATCAAAGAATTCAAACTTACCGTCAAATCGCGCGAGATCCTCGATCCGTCGGTGTTTTCGATAACAGCACTGGACAAAGTGCGGTTTACCGAAGGCTCGTATATGGAACAGCTGATGAAGGCTAATTTCGATTTTATGATGAAGCTCGATCCCGAACGGTTGCTATACAATTACAGGCTGATCGCCGGTCTGCCCACAGGCAACGCCACGAGTTACGGCGCGTGGATATCCACGGAGAGCGACGGCGCCGGGCAGTTCGAAGCGCATTACGTTATCGCACTGATAAAGTATTGCCGGTCGATGCCGCAGCTTTCGCACAACGGCAAAAGCGTGCTCGAATTAACGAAGTACATGGTGAGCGAGCTTAAAAAGTGTCAGGACGCGTTTGCTGTGCTCCATCCCGAACACGCCGGTTTTCTAGGCGGTATCTCGACTGACGATTTCGACGCCATGGCGAATAACAACGGTATACGGCCCGACGGAAAACGTGTATGGGTGCCGTGGTATATCCAGCACAAACAGATAGAAATGCTGCTTGACGTATACAATTATTCGCCCGACGCGGATATGAAAGCGGACGCTTATACGATGCTGGGCAAGTTTGCGGACTGGTGTTACAACACCATGTCGAAATATAACGACGAACAGCGTCAGAAAATGCTCGGTTGGGAATACGGCGGTATGGCAGAAGCGCTGTGGCAGACATACGGGCTTACGAAAAAAACGGAACACTTTAAAGCCGCCAAATACTTCGAAGAAGCTTCGTTCCTGCAGAATATAAAGAACAACGTCGACGTGCTTACCGGTAAACACGCCAATACCACTATCCCCAAAATATTGGGCTGTGCGGCGGCTTACGAAGTGACCGGTAACGAAGATTACAAAACTATGTGCGTCAACGCGTACGATATGATCATGACGCGTACGTTTGCAAACGGCAGTACGTCCGAAGGCGAACACTGGCGCAGTCCCAACGTTCTCGACGAAGGATTCGAAACATCCGAAACATGCTGCAGCTATAATATGCTAAAGCTTGCCGATTACCTGTACCGCTGGACGGGCAACAAGAAGTATGCCGATTATGCGGAAAACGTATACACGAATCACATACTCGCGTCCATGGCGCCCGATACCGGTCTTAAAACGTATCTTACAAACACAGAGTTCGGATATTACAAGATCTATCATACGGTAGATACGACGTTCTGGTGCTGCTCGTGTACGGGAATGGAAAACTTCGCAAAGCTTACGCAGTTCATATACTATACGTCCGAAGACACTTTGCGCGTAAACATGTTCTATCCGTCGGAAATAGAAGTCGGCGACGGTTTGTCGGTAATTCAAAGCGGCGACTTTTTCACCGAACAGAAAACCGTATTTACGGTAAAAGGAAGCGGCAGTCTTAAGCTTGCGCTGCGTTTGCCCGATTGGGTGGAAGACGCGACGAAAGCCGTTATCAAGATAAACGGGCAAGTTGCGGAAGCGACCGAGCAGGACGGATATTTCGAACTTGCGCGTGAATGGAGCGACGGCGACACCGTAGAATACTCCTTGCCGTTTACATACAGATTCGATACACTTAAAGGTCATACGCGCACAAAAGCGTTGTTCTACGGTCCGCTTTTGTACGTCGTCGATCTCGGCAGCGAAAATGTCCGTGACATCCGTACCGATGCCGACAGGCTTAATAAGGGCATCGGCTACGGCGGCAATATCGGACGCAAAGTCGTGATGAACGGCAGTGTCGAAGACGCATGTACGGTGAATTACGACGACGGAGAAATTTACTTGTATATGGAAACGCTCAATCAAGGCAGGCTGACGTTCCGTCCGTTTAACAGGGTGTTCCATTCGCGGTATGCGATGTACTTGGATTACTACGACTCTGTCGAGGATACGGAAGACGAGTATACGATCCCCGACGCCAACGAAAAACAGACCGAATTTACGGATGAAAAATCGCTTAATGCGTTTACTCAGTATTCTACCGACGGGCGCACGGCGCGCATCGAAAACGGCAAGCTCGTATCGCCCGACAGTCACGAATTCAAGCTTATGTACAACAGCGTCGCTCTCGGCTCGCCGTACGTAGTGGAAACGGTCTTTTCGTCGTACAGACCCAACGGCGCCGTAGATGCCGGGCTGTACGTTTTGGCATCGCGTCCCGAAAACGGTTTGGATATGATAAAAGCTTACAGTGTGTGCATAAGCAAAACAGCCGGATCGGATGTTGCGACGGTCAACGTTTTTAAATTCGATCACAGATACGTCGGGTCGGTGGGAAGCGAGCAGATATCCGCACCTCAAAACGGAACGTTTGCGTTGCACGTTTTTGTTACAGCGGAAAAGATACTCGTATTCTTAAACGGCAGTACGACTCCCGTTTTGGCGGTGGATATAGATAGATCGTTTATTACCGAAACGTCGACATATGTCGGGATACGTACGTTCGAATCGCAAAACGTCATCGACGGGTTTACGGTCATTTCCGGGGAATTTGATTCTCCCGATAAGGCTCTGTTAAATAACGCCGTAGTCAAAGCCGAGGCTATAAACATATCGGGTTACACTTCGGCGTCGGCAGACGCTTTCCGGACCGCTCTCACCGCGGCGAAGTCTGTGCTCGGAGATACGGCGGCTACGCAACGCTCCGTAAACGAAGCAAATTCGGCGCTGCGCAAAGCGTTGGGCGAGTTGGTTGCGAAAGGCGATGCGGCGGCACTCAAAAACGCAGTTACTGCGGCGGCGGCGCTTAAAGCCGAATACTATACGTCGGAAAGCTTTGCGCGCGTTACTGCGGCGCTCGCAGAAATAAACAAAGCGGATCTCGACGACGCGTCGGCAGACACCGTCGCGGAACTCGAAACAATGCTTAAAGACGCGGTGTTCGCGCTGGTCGCAACGGCAACGTCTACGCCGGAAAAACCGACGGCAGTCGATAACTCCGACAACGGCGGATGGAAAGCCGCGGCGATAACCCTTATCTGTGTGACGGCGGCAATGGCGGTAGCGGCAGGCGTATACTTTATAGTAAAAAAACGTATGCCCGGCGGCAGAAAAGACGGCGGAAAATAATGTAAACACCGTTGCATTTTAGGCGGTTTGGGTGTACAATAAAGCGATGAAATATTTCTGTTTCGGTCCCGATACAAAGTTTTCCGTGGTGACGGCAGGTATCGGCATGGTGAGCGATCATGTGCATATCCGTCGCACTATGTCTAATTGCGAGCTGTTTATAGTTATCGAAGGCGAGCTATATATCGATCAGGACGGAAATGAATACCGACTGCGCGCCGGAGATTATCTGTTGACGGAAATAGGCAAACAGTTCGGCGGCTACGACAGATCGACATGTAAGTTTTTGTGGACGCATTTCGTCTATGACGGCGCATGTTTCGCTGATGAACCGCGCGGCGAGTTTTCGTTTCCGCAGAACGGACATCTCGACAGATACGATCTTATAATGGTCGAGCAGACACTTATAGTCGATTATATGCTGTTCGATTGGAAGAACCCGGTCGCTAACGCTATGTGCGCGGCGCTGCTACGCGATCTAGCGCTCATGGTAATGCCGCAAAAACCGGAACAGGACAATGACCACAGATTTCAGACTATTTTAGAGTATTTCCGCTATCATCCGTATTGCAACGATTTCGACGACGTTAAATCCATGGCGGAATATTTCGGATACAGCGAAAAATATTTGTTTGAATTGTTTAAACGTCACATGGCGCAGTCGCCGCACAGATATATGACCGTACAGAAGATACAGCGTGCCAAGGAAATGCTGGCAACGTCAGATCTTACCGTAAAAGGCATAGCCACGACGTTGCATTACGATTACTATTATTTTATGCGATTGTTCAGGCGCGAAACAGGTATGTCGCCCACACAGTACCGAAAAACCGTCGTGCCCAATCTGGTTACGGAAAACGACGGAAAAGACACTTAATAAATGATCGCGGATATAAACCGGTAAACATACTCATACTTTATTTATAAGGAGTATGATATGAAAGAAAGATATTATCCGTTTGTGAACGAACCGCTGCCGTACGATTATTCCGCGCTCGAACCTTTTATCGATGCGGAGACCATGCATTACCACCACGACAAGCATTTGCAGACTTACGTGGACAACCTTAACGCCGCTGTTTCGGACAGCGAAGAACTTAAAAAGATGTCGCTCGAACAGCTCATCATTAATGCCGAAGAATTGCCGGAAGGCAAACGTTCGGCTGTAAAAAACAATGCCGGCGGAGTGTACAACCATCTTTTCTATTTCGAAGAACTCGGAAAATGCGAAGATTGCAAACCGCAGGGCGAGTTGGCAAAGGCTATAGATACGGAGTTCGGAGGTTTCGAAGAGTTTTGCGCCGCATTAAAAAAGACGGCGCTCGGCGTATTCGGATCGGGCTACGCATGGTTGCTGAGCGACGGCGGAAAACTGAAACTGATAGGTACAGCCAACCAAAACACACCGCTGACCGAAGGTAAGCCGATACTTTGCATTGACGTTTGGGAACATGCGTACTATCTTAAAAATAAGAATTTGCGCGCCGCATATATAGACAATTGGTTCAATGCGGTTAATTGGAGCAGAGCGGAAGCGCTGTATCGGTCGTAATATAAACATATAAAATTATGTTGCCGCGGACGGAAAAAAGACGTCCGCGGTTTATTTTTTTTAAAGAAAAGAAGAAATCGATCCGATGTCGGATATATAGTTTGGAATCGAATATGCATACGGCAATATTTAATGCGTAAATTTGCAATACGTTGAACGCGATTTGCAATGGAGAATCGTATATTTTTGTATTATAATAAAAAAAGTATCAATTAAAACTGTCAGGCGGTGAATCGGTGAAAAAGCGTTATGTATTACTTATATTGTGCGTTATAGTTTGCGCGGTGTTTTTGCCGTTCGGTATAGTCGCATGCGGAGACGAAAGGAACAGCGCGGATAAGAACTATCCGCCGTTGGTCCCACCGTCAGAGAAAGTCGATCTCATACTGTTTATAGGTCAATCGAATATGGCAGGGCGAGGCGACAGCGCTGCGGCTACAAAAGTACAAGACGGACATGCCTACGAATTTCGGGCTATTTCCGATCCTACAAAACTGTATCCGCTGACCGAGCCTTTCGGCGTCAACGAGAATAACCCAAACAGCGGGGTCGCGGAAGATAAAAAAACAGGCTCGCTTGTTTCGGCATTCTGCGAAAGTTATTACGGCGTAACGCAAACGCCCGTGGTTGCTGTTTCTTGTTCCAAAGGCGGAGAAAAAATATCGTTCTTCGACACGCATACTGCGGCGTACGACGATGCAATCACGAGAGTGCGTAAAGCAAAGAACTTGTTGACCGCAGACGGACAGACAGATTTCGAGCTTCGTAATACTTATGTTGTATGGTTGCAGGGCGAATCCGATGCCGACGCCGGAACTACTGCGGAAATATACACGTCAACGCTCGACCGCATTGTAAAAGGTTTTAAACGCGATATAGATGCTGAACAGACTTTTATAATTCCAATCGGCGGTTACAATGATAAAGAATATGCCGTAAAAACGAAATACAACACGATACGTACGTCGCAGATACTGTTTGCGGAAAACAATGCGGAAGCCACTGTCGTCAGCACGCAACTTTTCGATCTGTATTCTTACGGATATATGAAGGATAAATTTCATTATACTCAGGCAGGATACGAGATCGTAGGAAAGGATGCCGGCGCCAACGCCGGGTACTTTACTGTAAACGGTAAAAAACCGCATTGCGATGCGTTCTATAACGAAGGTCGGCAAATGGCGCGCACCGGCGCTTGGCAAGCCGAAAACGGAAGAGTGGCGATCCCTGCGTCGGCGGCATTGGAACAGTCCGAATACGCAAGCTTTACGTCTAACGGCGCCCAGAACAAAACTCTCTATACTTGGAAATACGCAGACGGCGGACTCGACGGCATTACTCAAACGCCCAACGCCGGAACGGAATGGAACATCAATTACGCGTTTTCGCAGGCGCCGCAGGTGCATTATACGTTCGAGATCGAAGAACCGGGCAGATATTATCTGTATATGCTTACAAGTCATGCCGATACCGGCAGTAACTCGGTTTACGCGGCTGTGGACGACGGCGAATTGATAATGTGCAGTAATACGGCTTACGGAAACGGAAAATGGATGAAGGACAGCGGCTGGTATTTCGATATTGCGCAGGCAGGCAGACATACCGTATCGCTGTATGCGCGCGAAGACGGAGTAACGTTGAATCAGATAATGCTGTCCAAAAACGCCGATGAGCAAGTTACGGAAGGGCAGCCGATTGCCGTGAGCGGCAGAAACGAGCATATCGGCAATGGCGCTTATATAGAAGTCGGCGGAAAGCTCACCATCGATCTTGCGGACGCGCTTGAAAACAGCGGATACGCTTATAATTCCGACGGTACGAGTTTGAGCGTTGCAGGCGAATTTAAATGGGAACGCAGCGCCGGATACGACGGTGTTCAGATAATGCCGAACAGCGGAGTTCAGTGGTCCACGGGTAATATCGCGCCCAAATTGAGTTACAGGGCGGAATTTTCCACGCCCGGCGATTATTACGTTATGATGTATACGAGCTACCGCGATAACGGATCCGATTCGATATATGTTTCTGTGGATGACGGCGAACTTCTCGGATGCCTGAGTTATATCGCTACGGGCGTGGGAAAGTGGCTTGCGCACGATACTTGGAAGATAAATATACCGTATGCTGGTGTGCACACCGTAAACATTTACGCACGCGAAGACGGCGCCGTACTGCATAAACTGCGTTTGTCTAAGGAGGCGGCAGTAAGTAAAGATCCTATATCGAGTCCGCGCTTAACTTCCGGAAGTGCGTATATCTCGACGAATGATCACGTGTTTTCGCGCGTCGACGGAAACAACGCCGTTTTGCCGATATCGGCCGACGGCAGATATAACGTGTATTTAAGCGCCGTATCGTCTGTCGGCGGCGCCGTAACAGTTACGCAAAACGGAAAAACGGAAACCGTTTTTGTTCCGGACGGCACAAAAGGCTGGATAAAAGCGTTCGGACTCGACTCATCGGCAGGCGAGCATTTTTTGGATATTGCGGCTCCGAGCGGCGTAACGGTCAAGGCTGTGTATGCGGTTCGCAAAGACTCCGACAAGACGGGGATAGATACGCTGTTTATCGGAGACTCGTATACCAGCAAGATCGCATGGCGCAACTTCGACAGACAGATGAACGAGATCGGCGCCGAAAGCATAGGTATAGGCGGTACGAAAGTCAGCTTATGGCAGACTTACAGCGCCGACGTAGCAATATACTCGCCCCGTAATCTCGTGATTCATATAGGCGTAAACGATATCGACGGCGGTATCGGCGGATCGGACTGCGGAAATTCTATCGTAAAGCTTATACAAACATATAAAAAAATGTTTCCGAATACAAAGATATTTTATGTCTCGATCTGCGATAATGAAATGTACGCACCCGGAAATCCGAGCGGAAATCCCGAAAAATGGTCGCACTACGCAACGTCGAACGGTATAGTTAAACAGTTTGCGGAAAATGCCGACGGCGTGTATTTTATAGACTTTGCTGCGGAGATGAAAGAAAAAGGACCGCAAATGCAGTCTCAATTCCGCGACAGACTTCATCTCAGCGACGAGGGATACGAACTGTTTTCGGACGCAATTAAGAAAGCGGTCTTGCAAGCCGATAAGTAGATATAGAATTGTTATAAAACAAAAACGGCAGACTTCGCGTTTGCCGTTTTTGTTTAAATATAATTATTTAAGCGGATCTTCGCCGCCGTTTGGCGGATGACATCGCTTCAGCCGCGATATTATTTTAGGCAGTCCGCGCACGACCCCGTATTTTTGCAATGCGAGTATCGCGTACTCCGAACAAGACGGAGTAAATACGCAGCGCAGCCGCGTTTCGTCCGGTGCGAACCTCTGATACATTTTTATGCTCCAAATACAAATGCCGCGCAACCGTAAAACAGTATAAATAAACAGCGATCCCAAAGATACGCTCAAGCCGATCGATAGGGCGTATGTCACGTCCAAAGCGAAGTACAGCGCGCAAAAGATCCCTATGCATACGGCGATAGGGATAAACACGTTCAACAGTGTGCGAATTACGCTTATTTTCGGGCGCACGAGCACACGTCGCTCTTCGTCAGAAATGCTTTCCGCAAGGCGCGCCACGGCTTCTTGCCGTTTTGACGGATCGCAAAAATCGGCTTCGGATAACTCCACCGAAGCCGACTCTGTTTCTTCAGATATTTTGTTATATATATCGGGTCCCGTCAAATCAGTCCTTTTCGAAGATCAGCATGTAAAACGTGGAAACGGTCGTCGTTTTGCTTATGCAACCGGTGGTTTTGCTTGTGGTGATGGGTTCCATGGAATGGTACGCCCAGCCGTTTTGCGCTTGCTGCGAGATAATGCTCTCGAAGTTCTTTACGGCGTCTGTGTTGTTGCCTTCTTTTGCAAGGATCTGCGATGTGGTAGGACCTGCTACGAGTTTGTACTGTTTCATTATTTTCTCCGTTTATGTTATTGTAATATTATTTTACGGTATTTTACAGTATTTGTCAAGGTATTTCATAAAATTATCATATAGATTCGTATATAGTTCTGTACATTTGATATTTTTTCATGGCCATGTTCGTATTACTTTTCGAATAAAAAACTACCCGAACTTTATGTATGTTAACATAAAGGTTCGGATAGTTACCGTTTGGTGGGACAGTAGTAACCTAAAACGAATAATTTATGATAAATTGATATTTATTTATTTCGTGGATATTCCGGCATTAAGTCAATCAATTTTGCTGTACGCCCTTCCTTATCTAATAGAATTTCGATATTTTCCACATCGCCGCTTAAATGCATCATAAATTCTCTGCAAATACCGCAAGACGGAATGATATTCCCATCTTTATATACCGAAACAACTTTTGTAATCTCACTTTCGCCATACGTTAGCATTGTAGATAAAGCATTTCTTTCCGCACACATACCGATAGAGCCGTCCGTATCAATGCAAATACCTTTATAAATATTACCTTTTTTCGTTAGTACGGCAGATGCTACGCTCCCTACCCACATTTTATTTGAAACATCATGGGGGTTCAAAACACTTATGGCTTCTTCATATAACCTTTTCCATTCTTTGTCCATTGTTTTGTACTCCTAAATAAAATTACTGTTTAACGCTTTATTAAGCAAATTCATTATATCACAGCCGAACACATTTTTCAAGCATCTAAATTGAAAACTAACAGCGGCACTGTGGCGAGTGCTTGTATCTATTGACGACGACGGCGAAATACCGTTTTAGCCTGCCGGGTAGATTTCATCTTGTGTGGGCATAGAAAAAAAGCAACGGGTTTTCCGTTGCTTTTTCCTTACCGGTATGCGGCAAAGCCTGCGGCACCTTTCACAAAATATATTCCGTTTTTAGGTGTTAAAACTTTAACGCTATCGGTGGAGTTGTCGGGGACAAATGCGCAACCTGTACGCGGAAACAAAGCTTGCCGTTCCGCACGGCTGTGACGCGACAATGGATGCAACGTCACGTTGCTGGTGGAGCAGTAATAACCTAAAACGAATATTTTCCGCTAAATTGAAATTTACCG
>CAJUBY010000035.1 GCA_910585055.1 uncultured Christensenella sp.
AAAGGCGTGGCTTCACGCCACGCCTAATTCTCGTTCGCCTACGGCTTACCTAATTTCCCTATGGGAATTACGGTAATGACGAACGCCCGTTTACTGTTGCGATTATTTATTGTTTTTATCATTCGGGTTTGCCTTCGGTTTCTTGTTTTTCTTGCGTGCCCGTATTTTTACGTTTGCGGTTTTTTACCGCGATGACCGTTCCTGCAGCGCCGCCTGCCGCGACAGCCGCAGCCGCTACCGTTATTCCGGCTATCGCGCCGCCGCTAAGCCCACTGTCCGAAGGATTGGACTCTGACGGATTTTCGGGATCGGGTCCGGGCGAAGGAGGATCCGGATCGACGACGGGCGCTGCAGTTTTTTGAACATAAAGCGCGCCGAGCGAATCGCATCCATCGTCGAGCGTTATCGCAAGCTCGTAAATGCCGTAATCGAGATATACGGGATCGAGCGAGTTGACGTTGAAATCGCCGTTATGCACTTTTACCGTACCGTTTACGCTTATTTGATCGAACTTGTAATATCCGGCGGTTTTGACGCAGAATCGTACGAACGCGACGACGTCGTCATCGACGGCTACAACTTTGGTGATGTTGGCGTCGCTCAAATTATTGAGTTCGGAATCGCTCAAAATACTTATTTTTTGGTTGTCCGTGTTCGAGCGTATAAGGAACATTACGGCGTCTTTTGCGTTGCGTTCGAGATCTTCGCGCGAAAGCACTCCGCTGCGGTAGGCTTTTACGAGTTCGTCGTACTGCGGATTGGCGCTTTTATATGTGTTTCCGCTTTGCACGAGCGAAATATGCGACATGCTTGCGGACCAGTCGGAAAAAACTACGCCGTCGAAGCCCCATTCGTCACGTAGCGTTTGAGTGATGATGTCGTAGGACGACGCGGCGTGCAAGCCGTTGATCATATTGTAGCTGCTCATGATCGAAAGCGGTTTGCCGTTTTTGACTATCGTTTCGAACGGTTTAAGATAGATCTCGCGCAGTGCGCGTGCGGAAACGCGCGAGTCGTTGCCGAAACGGTTGGTTTCCTGATTGTTCGCCGCGAAGTGTTTAACGCATACGGACACGCCGTAACTTTGAGACGCTTTTGTGATCTCCGTGCCGAAAATGCCTGCGATAAACGGATCTTCCGAAAAGTATTCGAAGTTTCGTCCGCACAGCGGATTGCGGTGGATATTTACTCCGGGCGCGAGCCATACGTTGACGCCGCCTAACATCGCTTCCGTTGCGATACCTTCGCCGAAAGCGTAAGCGAGATCGGTATTCCAAGTGGACGCGAGCATGGTCATGCAAGGGAACCAAGTGGAGTACAGGTTGTTATTTATGTAACGTATCCCTGCGGGGCCGTCCGAGGTGTTGGCGAACGGGAGTTTGTAAGCAGGGTCGACAGCCTTGCCGCCGACGCCGCCGGTACCGGTCTGCGCGTCGTTTTGATCCAGATCCAAGCCCAATAACCGCGCTAGCTCGGGAACTGACATCTGCGCTACGAAGTCGTCCATCTTATTGTGATCGGCGTAAACGTCGTCGTAGGTTATTACTTTTTCGAGCGGTTTGCCGCCTATGTCCGTTATGTATCCGAAATCGTTTGTATTGTCGTTAAACTCGGCGTCGGT
Source organism: uncultured Christensenella sp. (assembly GCA_910585055.1). Classification (GTDB taxonomy): domain Bacteria; phylum Bacillota; class Clostridia; order Christensenellales; family Pumilibacteraceae; genus Anaerocaecibacter. Next base: position 1,622 of record CAJUBY010000035.1, read on the forward strand.
CGGGGAGAACATAGCTTCCGGTATCAGTTTAAAGCTGTCCATGCGGCACAGCGCCGAATCGCGCGTTATCAAGCGCAATCGCACGGCGCCCTGCGGAAGGTCTATAGCAACAGGCGCGGTATCGATAAATGTTATATAATTGCTTTCCAAAACGTCGCCGTTTGCGGCTGTACGCGGCAACGCTATTTTCGCGTCGGTTGTCTTGCCGTTTACAAGGACCATAAACGCGTTTTCGCTCGCACGTGTCACATTGGACGCTTTAAGCGACAGATAGTATTTTCCGGCTGTTTCCACGTTAAGCGCATACTCGAAGTAGTTGGCGCCGTTGTCGGAAGTTTGTGTGGTCGCGCCGTCGGGCATCACCGTAATGCCGAGCGACGACGCGGTAAAAGTTTCGGCTTGAACTGTCGTTTCGCGCGTCGCCGACACGGCGTCGCTGTAGATTATAAAGCTATCGAAATTCATGAATTTCAGATCGTTGCCGACGAATTTAAGTTCGATTTCTCCGGCAGGCAGGTTTACGGTCCAGTCGTCGGAACGCAAATGCCTGTATGTATGCCACAGCCCGTCGCTGTCTGTATGAGTTTTATCCATATTTACCTTTACATTATCCTGTGCGACGTCGTTCACATACAGTCGGAACATGTCGGTCTGCCCGTCCCATGCCGAAGAAAAATTAAACGCCATTCGGTACGTGCCTGCTTTTTCGACTTTCAGCAAATAGGTAAGGGAAGTTCCGATTAGGTTGAGATTGCCCAGACCGAATCCGTTGACCGTGCCTGCGGTATAGAGTTCGCTCGTCGCTTTGCCGACCGCTTCCGAATAGTCTTCTGCCTGTATTACGATACTGCCGCACGCCGGAACGACCGCCGTTCCGCGCGTTTCCGTATCGCCGAGTTGTTCGTAACTGCCGTCGGAAAGAAGACGTTTGTCGAGTTTGGTATTACGTAACGCGCCCGTTTTGAGCGTCGTCTTGTTTTCGGCGACGCTGTAGGTAAACGCGCTTGCGTTTGAGTATGCGTTTTTGACGGAATTGCCGACACGGATCTTATAATCGCCCTTTTCGACTACCCAGCTGTTTAAGTTTATTTTGCCTGTATCGTCGTAGCGTGCCAGATCGTTTTCGGTAAACGTGACGTTAAGCGTTTGCGTCTGACCGGGCTGTAAAAGGTCGGTCTTGGCAAACCCGGCCAGTTCGGCGGTCGGTGCGCCCAATAAACCTTTCGGAGCTTCGATATAGACCTGCACGACTTCCTTACCGGCGTACGCGCCGATATTGGTTATATCCGCCGTGACCGAAAAGATGCCGTCTTTAAACGTACAGGAGTAATTGTCCATGCGGAACTTGGTATACGAAAGACCGTAACCGAATTCGTAATTTACCCGTTCGTAATCGGGATCGAACGTCGAGAAGTAACGGTAACCGACATAAACGTCCTCGGTGTAGTATGTAGCGCGGTCGCCGGCAAACGTGCCGATGCCGCTCCCGTCGGAAGACGGGTAGTCGTTATAGCTTTTCGCCCAAGTATCCACGGTCTTGCCCGACGGATTGGCAACGCCCGTGAGCACGTTGGCAAGCGCCGTGCCGGACTGTTCGCCGCCGTAGTATACGACGATTATGCCCGCGACGTCCTGTTCGATAAGCCACGATGTGTCGCAAACAGTACCTACGTTCAGTACCACGATAACGCGTTCCTTGCCGTAAGCGGTGATAAGCGTCGATATGTCCGATCTTACGTTTTCGTCCAAATAGTATTGCGATTCTTTAAGGTCTTCGCCTTCGGTAGTGCTGCGACCGACGAAGTAAAGGATCTTGGAGAACGCGCCGTCGGTGGTAACTCTGTCGCTGCCGACGTACGCGCGTATAAGCCCTTGATTAGCAGCCGTTTCCATTCCGGCACGGTAACTCGTAACGTCTATCGCGTTGACCCAGCCCGAACCGCCGCCCCCGTAGATCTGCGTGCTTTCCTGCGCCGAACCGAACCCGATGACTGTGTCGTTCTTTTTGAGCGGCAGGGCGTTGTAGTCGTTTTTGAGCAGGACCGCGCCTTCTTCGGCAATTGTCTGCGCGATCAGAGAGTTGCTCGGTATCTTGTTTGGGCGCGTCACCGGCTCGGCGTACGCGGTGGGCATAGCCCCCGAAAAGACGATTGCGGCGGCGAGCGCGGCGCTCGCTATCTTGTTCTTGATGTGTTTTTTCATTTAAAATCTCCGTTTGATACCCGACATCGGGTAAGTGATTATTCCGTTTTAAAGTTGTCGGTAACTATTGTGCCGTCGTACAGAATTACTTCGTTCAACGTAAAGCCGCTGTTTTCTGACGTCAGTCTGAAAGTGATCTCGCCGTTGTTTTGACCGAACGAGTTAAATGTCCAGTAGACAAACGGATTCGGATCGTCGGGTGTATACGCTTCGCCGTATATCGTGATGTAACCGTTGTTGCGGACTACGCGCAGATAAACTTCGGCGTGTTGCAGGTCGGTAACGAACGTTTCGTTATGCGGTTTGCGCAGGAATTGATGGTTCATGTCGTGGAACAGCCCGTACTGTTCGGGTTCCGCGCCGTTGGCGGTGCCCGACCAGTAGAGTTTGTGATCCGCCGCCACGGTCAGGTCGTCGCTGCCGTCGAACATGTAGAATATCCAGCTGTGCCAGTCGCTCGTTGCCGTGCTGTCCATTTTGAACCGGAACTCGGCATCGAAGTCGCCTTCGGCGAACGTCATGTTTGCACCCTGCGCGTTTTTTGCGTTGTTCCCGTTGGAATATGCGACGGGCGAGGAAATAAGGGAAGAGCCTTGCTCGTCCTCCGTTTCGCCGGCGAAGTTCCCTTTAAGCAGTTTCGCCTGCGCGAGTTCGAGCACGCATTTTTCTCCCGTCACGCCGATGTACGCTATATCGGTGGCGATATAATGCGTCGAAGTGACCGTGCATATCGCAACGCGTTCGGCGACCGTCGCTTTCATGACTATTACTATATCGAGTTTTGCGCCGACCCGTTCCGCGGTTACGGTGACTTCGGGTCTGCTCAACATGCAGGTTTGGAAACCGCCTTGCGGTTCGGTCCCGTCGTCGTAATGGAACCACGACGTATTGAACGTGTTGTGGTAATGCGCCCAGAACTTGCCGTAGTGATTGTCGGTATTTCCGGGGTTCCACGGCACGAGCATGGTCTCGCCGATTGCGGAGCGTACGCGCTTGCCGTTTAAGTATTCGGCGGTGCCGGTGACGAGAATAAAGTTGTGCCAGGTGCCGTCTCCGCCCTTGTTGTCGCTTATAAACGTGTATTCCGCCTTAAAGTCGCCGTAATAATAGCGTTCGAACGAGTTTACCGCTCTTGTATCGGTATTGTCTATCGTGACGGACGCGGAAAGCATTCCGTGACAGTTAAGGCAAACGCCGCTTTCGCCGACGGTATGCGCGTAAATGTTTTGGGGCAGTTCTTCGGTCACGGTGTCGTGACAGATCGAACATTCCTTGTGCCGACTTCCTGCCGAGATACAGCTCGCGGCGCTGTCTTCTATCCAATCGCCGTAGCTGTGCGAACCGGATGCCGGGATAACTTCCGTTTCGAAGTGATCGCAGTTTTTGCAAGTGCGTTTTTTCTGCCCCGGCGTGCCGCAAAGCGGTTCGGTAACGACCTGCCACTCGTTAAAGTCGTGATCTTCGGTCGCCGGTATGACTTCCGTTTCGAAGTTTTTGCATACGGAGCATGTGCGCCGTTTAAGACCGGGCACGCATTTTATCGCTTCGGTGACAGTCTGCCATTCTCCGTAAGAATGAATAAAGCACGCGCCGTCGGGTTTTGTCGCTTTGCCGGAATACACTTTGAATCCGTTTACGGCGAGACTGCTTTTTTCGGTTGTGAGCCGCAAGGTCAGCGCGCCGACGTACGCTTTGTTAAGCGTATCCGTGTAATAGGCGAACGGTCGGTCGCCATTCGCCGCGGTCGCCGTGCCGAACAACGTGATGATCCCGTTTTTGCGCGAGATACGGAGTTTTATATTCGCGTGCGCGAGATTGGAAGTAAAGCTGCCGATATTGGCTTGGAATATCCAATTTACTTTTTCGCCCGCTTCGTTGAATACGTTTTTAAAAGCTTGAACGGCGAATTCGGAATAGTTGCCGTTAGCCGTGCCGGTCCATAGATGTTTGGCTCCGCCTACGGTAAAGTCGTCCGTGCCGGTAAACATGTGCATCAGCCAGCTGCTCCAATCGTTGTTGGGATCTCCGTTGACCGTAAAATCGTATTCGACGTCGAAGTCGCCGTCATGCATAGTTATGTTAAGTCCGTCGGCGTTTTTACCTGTCGGGTTGGAAACGGTTACGGGCGAAGCGAATACGTCCGTGCCCGTCTCGGCGCGTTCGCCGTCGGCTAACGTTCCTTTTGCGAGCGTCGCCTGCTTGAGCGTAAGACTGCTGTCTTCGCCGGTAAGCGCGACGCAAAGCGTTTCTATGCCGGGATAGTTGAGGACGGTAGATACAGTGCAGTCGTAGTTTTTGCCGTTCATTTCGACCGTCATAACTATATCTACGTTTACCGCGGCGTCGACGCGTTCGAGCGTCATCACGACCGATACGCCTTTTTGAACGCATGTTTGGTAAATAAGGTCAACGCCGTTTTCGTCGAAGAACCACGAGTTTTCGACAGCGCCGTTGTAATATTGCCACCACGTTCCGTAATGGTTGCCGCCGCGCGGATAGGGAACGAGCATTATCCTGCCGACGAGCGAACGGTACAGCTTGCCGTTTATATAGCCTGCCGGCGCAACGTCTAGTATAAAGTTGTCCCAGTCCGGGGTTATTCCGGCTTTGGCGTCGAATTCGTATATAAGTTTAAAGTCGCCCGTAAGATATTTGCGGAAGCTTTGCAAGTCCTTGCCCGTCGAATTGTCCACAACAAGATCTTCGGAGAGCATTCCGCCGCAGTCGGGGCAGACGCCGCCGACGGGCGCCGAAGAGTGGTTGTGAGTGTCGAGCGGAAGCGGATCCGAATTTTCTTTATCGCAGTATTCGCAAACAGCATTATTACGCCCGGGCGTCGTGCAAGTCGCCGGCGTGGGGGCTACCTGTATGAATTTGTGCGCCGTCGGATCGACGGGTACATCCTCCGTATCTTCGTGATTGCACTGCGAACATTTGCGCGTCTTCGATCCGACGTTCGTGCATGTCGGGGCAAGCGTCTGCCTCCACGCTCCGTATAGATGGTTGGTCTCGTTTGTGGGGATCACGTCCGTTTGACGGTCGCCGCACCCTAAGCAAACGCGGAACTTACTGCCCTCGGTAAGACAGTCGGCCTCGGCTTCGACCGTCCATTCGCTGTATCCGACGTGATTCGAAGGGTCTTTTTCGGTCGTGCGCGTCTCGAAGTGCGTACACATTTTGCAAGTGCGTTTTTGCGTGCCGCCCGTTTTGCAAGTCGCGGCTGTCGAGACCGTCCACGCACCGTAATCGTGCTGTGTGCATTCCTTGTTTCCGCCATTACCTCCGTCTGTATCGCCGCATCCGATAAATGCGAAAATCATCGACGCGACAAGCGCAAAAAAGAAATAATGCAGCAGCCCTTTTTTTGCTTTTCTCATATTTTCCTCCCGAATGCCTATTGACATTCTTCTCATCTTTTATTATAATGGAAATGTGTCAAAATTCAATAACAAATACTGTTGAATTTGTAACAAAAGTACAGGTGAGAAGATGTTGTATTACGAGTACAATCGCGATATGCAAAATATCGATTTTTTTGTGCATAACTTTCATTGGGAAACGCACTTGCATAAAAGCGTCGAGATACAGTGTTGTACGGGCAATTACATAGATGCCGTTATAGACGGCAGGGAATTTCGTGCCGAACACGGCGACGTTATGTTTATCGCGTCGGGAGTTCCGCACTCGATCACGGACGGCGGAGATAACTATGCGCTGCTCATCCCGCCGAGTATGTTGGATGTCTATTTCGACAGCGTAGGGAACAAACGTCCTTTCGATCCCGTTATACGCAACGGCGAAACTGCCGAACGACTTACCGAACTTATATTCGGGATAAGCGACTATATCGATGCTTCGCCTGTCAAACTTTGCAGTAAGCTGTACGAGATACTCGATATTTCCATCGATAATCTGGAGTTTGTTTCCGTAATGCCCAACGTACAGAAAAACAGCTACGATATGTTGAGCAAGTGCATCGATTATATAGACTCCAATTTGGGTCGCAATATAACACTCGGCTCGCTTGCCTCGCAATTCGGATACAATAAGAACTATCTGTCTGTTACCCTGCACCGCGAACTTAAAATGAACTTCCGCGATTTTATAAATCAGCGCCGATTGGAAATGTTTGTGGAGCATTACAGACCGGAACTTTCCGTCGACACGCAGGCGGAAAAATACGGATTCGTCAGCCGTCAAACCTTTTACAGGGCGTTTAAAAAACAGTACGGCATGACACCCGTACAGTATTTTTCCGAATTGGCTGCGGTCAAACCGTTTACCGATCACAGATCCATGTAGAGTATGTATGTCGAAAATCGCGGCTTTAAAAGCTCGGCGCAGTGGTAATGAATAATTATGGCATATATCGTTTGTATCGGTCATAGCCGCAAAGAATCGAGCGTCGGTCAATAACGTAAAACATGCACTCCCGTACGATATACGCGAGTGCATGTTCTCATTTAAATATATTAATTTAAAACTCTGTTATCTGTGCGTAGGTCTGCCGCCGCGCGGATGGCGGCGGTGCAAGGGACTGCCGGGGCGGCGTCTTGCCGCAGTCCTGCGCCCCGGACGCGCGGCATGTGCCGCAGGTTTTTTGCGTGCCGGCGCCGTGCGCGGTTTTTCTATAGTGGGACGTGCGCTTGCCGCACCCGACGCCAACGTCATTACGTAGACCTGTTTGTCTTTGGTGGAATAATATACGCCGTTCGCAAGCGGTATATATTCTCCGCCCACGTTTGCGGCTTGGGTGGATACCGGCGCTATATCGCGTGAATCCGACATTTGCACCATTTCCGGACGGATGTCTTTTACGCTGTTTTCGGCTTCTTTTTGTCTGCGGTCGAGTTCTTTCTCCCTGTCGCGCAGGTCTTTTTCCAATATCTCGCGACGCATTCTTTCGAGTTCCGATTCGAGCTTTCTGTATTGTTCGAGTTCGGGGCTGTAACCGCCGTGGGATTGTAGCTGTACTGCTTGTTGCGCGCTGTTGGGGGATTGCGCAAGAGTAAACGTAAGTTTGTTTACGAGATCGCGCATACTGTCGAGTTCGCCTTTAAGACGGTCCACTTCTTTAACGGCGTAAGGATCGACGGCAACGGAAGTCGGGGCGGCGGTCCTGGTGGCTTCTTGGAGCGCCTGCGCTTGCATTTGTGCGGCTTGTGCGGCTTGTTGTGCCTGTAACTGCGCTTGCTGCGCCTGTTCCGTAAGTAATTTTGCCTGCTGCATGATCGCGCGCGCTTCCGCCAGCGACGTGTCGTCGTTTTGATCCGCCGACCGCGCCTGTGCGTTTATTTGCGCGGCTTGTACCGCTTGTTGCGCCTGAGCTTGGATCTGCGCTGCCTGTATTTGCGCATTGACTTGCGCCTGTGCCTGCTGCGCTTGTTCCATTAACAGTTTTGCCTGTTGCATCATCATGCGCGCGGCTTCGGTCGCTTCGTCGGAAGACGTCGTTTGTTTTTGTTCTGCCGTCGTTTCGGCGGTTTCGTTTGCGGCGCTGTCCGTTCGGCTGTCTTGTGTTTGGATAATCACCGGTTCATCGACGGGATCCGACCGATCGTTGATAACGTCGGCTGCGCCGTTCGTATCGTTCGGTTCGGTCGAAGCCGCACCGTTTTCCGTATTGGGGGGAACGGCGATTATTACGGGCTGTTCGGCAGACACAGTATCGTCGTTTATGTCTTCGTTGATAAGTTTGTCAAGTAGTTCGTCTGCGGATCGGTCAGCGTCCGCCTGTATGTCTTTTAAAATATCTTCGAGCGGATCGTTTCCGTCGGACTGTACGTCCGCAGGTTCCGCCATGAGCACGGCAAGCTGTTCGTCGAGCGAATCGGACTTCTGTTGCTGTTGCATACCGAGTATCTCGTCGAGCTGTTTGTCGAGATCGGATCTTTTTTCGTCAGGTTCCGCCATGAGCACGGCAAGCTGTTCGTCGAGCGAATCGGGCTTCTGTTGCTGTTGCATACCGAGTATCTCGTCGAGCTGTTTGTCGAGGTCGGATCTTTTTTCGTCGGGTTCCGCCATGAGCACGGCAAGCTGTTCGTCGAGCGAGTCGTCGGAACTCGGCGTTACGATAGCTGCCTCCTGCACTTCGAATTCGGCATCCAACGCGTAAGGCGAAACCGTACCTTCTATAGTTTGATTGCCGAGATCGGAATTGTTGTCTTTGTAATTAGCCATGCGTCTTCCCACACATATATTTTTATACGTTACATAATACAATATTCTGCGAAATTTGTCAATAGCTTTTAAACATGTTTTAATTATATGTAAATAGACGGCATTCGGCTCCGTCTATGTGTTCGAGCGTAATTTTAAGTAAAACTATTGACACTTATTCGGCGCTGTGATACAATTTATCTGCCGTTTGCAAAGGTTCGACTGTTTTGCCGCGGCATAAAACACGGAAAAAAAGTATACACATTCCGAATCCATGCAATCGCGCGCTTACATATCGGAGGGGATAGAATTGCGATCACCGGAAATTACATCTTGCGAAAACGGCGAAATAAAATGGACGTCGGTGCCGGGCGTATCGGCGTACAGGCTTACGGTGGACGGCAGGACGGTTTCGGACAATGACGACGGATTTTATCATTCAAACACATTCGACGCCTCGGCGCTTACGGGTAGGTCTTTGATAACGTTGGAAGCGGCAGGCGGCAACGCGCGGAATAAGTGCGGGGGGATCACGTCTGTTTTGTACGACGGCTCGGACAAAACTCTGTCGTTGTCGCCGGTAAAGGGATTAAGGGCGGACGGAGAAGTTCTTAGGTGGGATGCGGATAATGCCGCGGCTGCGTATTTAGTGATAGATATAGATTACAACGTGATAAAAACCGCCGATACGTTTTACGATATGTCTAACGAAAATATCGTATTGGGCGTATATCACGATACATGTTCGCCGATATTCGGCTGTGTTCCGGCGCCTTGCGATATACCTTATTTAAACGGTTCGGGAACAGCCGCGGATCCTTATATAATAAGTACTCCGTTCGATCTGCGCACCGTCGATTATTACGAATCGCTGTATGCATCCGCCGGCGGTACGGAAGACCGCAAGCATTATAAAATAATCTGTGATCTGGATTACAATCAGGTACGTGCACTCGAATCGGATTCGAATATTTATACACTGAGAAAACCGTTTTTCGGTGCATTGGACGGGTGCGGCAAAACTCTTTCCGATATAAATGTCAACTACGACGGAGGGTACTGGGCTTTGTTCGACTTTATAGCCAAAGGCGGTACGGTAAAGAATATAAGATTCGTCAATCCCTCCGTTGACAACAAACTACAAAAACCCGAACATCCGCTGGACGCGTCTGTCGCTACCGTTGCAAACAGAAATTACGGTACGGTCGACGGCATCACCGTGGTCGGCGCCAAATACGCTTCGTCGGGCGGCGAGATCTGCGGTATCGTATCGCACAATTTCGGTGTTGTGGAAAACTGTACGGTCTCCGGCGAATTTACGCTGTATGCGACGGGTATGCAGTCGCAGGCGTGCTACGAGGCGGCAGGGATAACGACGGAAAATTTGTGTGGCGGTCATCTGCGCGGTTGTTATGTTCCGTCGCTTACGGTAAAAGGCGAATACTGTAAAGGGAGCGGAAACGTTTATTATTGCAATATGCGTACGGCTGCCGGTATCGTGTCCGTAAACCGCGCCGGCGGAACGGTGGAAAATTGCGGATTTTCCTCGATCGCAATGATCAATGCGCTGTGTAACTGCGACGGGAACGCAGGCGGATTCGAATGGGGCGGTATCGTCGCGTACAACGCCGGTACTGTGATAAAAGGTACGGCTGCGCTCGGTAATTTCGTATGGAACGGCGCGGAGGTCACTGCGGATATAGGCGCGGACGGAAATGCCGAGGCCGAACAGCTCGGCAGACTGGTAGGTAAAAACGACGGTGTTGTTTGCTGAAGTGCTGCAGCCGTCTGCGCATTTATGGAGATCGTACGGTCGGTATGCGCGTAATCAAAAATCGGTATATTCAAATCGGATTTAACGGCGCCGCGCTGAGACGCGGATCGGGAGACGAAATTGGCAATAGAAAGAATAACAGCCGCTGTGTTTACTGATAAAACGCGCAACGGCGTATGTGTAAAATTCGATACGGAAGGCAGCCTGACTGCGGGTTTAAAAGCTGTCCTTACCGTTGACGGACGGGATACGGAAGTCGCGGAAGTCGGGGTTTTGACTCATAACTCAGGCAGCGTCGTGTTTGCGTCGGTGACGGATGAGAATTTCGATTTTACCGCAGAGTATGCTGTTCGGCTGTGCGGAACGAGTAAGAGCACGGCTATTTCGAAATTCGCATTTACGGACGACAATGATTTTATAGAACTTTTCGAATGCGAAGATTCGTTGAACTGTACGTACGGATCGAATGTAACGGCGGAAGGCACGGTGTTCCGGGTTTGGGCGCCGTTCGCGTCGGCGGTGACAGTCAGGATCTACAGAAGCGGCACCGGCGGAAAAGCCGAATGTTCGTTCGGGATGAATAAGAGATACGTGCCGGGCACAAAACATTGGGGCGGCGTTTGGGAACTCGTGCTGGACGACTGTTATTCGGGCAAGTATTATACCTATCTTATCGTCAATAACGGATCGGAGACCGAGACCGTAGATCCGTATGCCAAGGCGTGCGGTGTAAACGGTACGCGCGGTATGATAGTAGATCTCGAAAGTACGGATCCGGTCGGATGGGAGAACGACAGGCATTTATACGAAACGCATCCCGATGCCGCCGATGTTCCTATCGTATGGGAAGTGCATGTAGGCGATTTTTCGTCGTCTTCCGATTCCGGAATGAAATATAAAGGCAAATATCTTGCGTTCACGGAAGAAAACACCTCGGTGCCGGGTTTGCCGGATCTTAAAACGGGCGTAAACTATCTTAAAGATCTCGGGATTACTTACGTGCATCTTAATCCCGTGTACGATTTTGCCACCGTCGACGAGAGCGATCTGTCCAAAGCGGACAATTCAAAGGACAATTTCAATTGGGGCTACGATCCGCAAAACTACAATATCCCCGAGGGTTCGTATTCGACCGATCCGACCGACGGTAAAAAGCGTATAAACGAATTCAAGCGGATGGTAATGGCATTGCACAATGCCGGTATAGGCGTTATAATGGACGTTGTTTACAATCATACATATTCCACGAACGGTCAGTCTCTGCACGATACGGTGCCGTATTATTACCACCGCACAGATGAAAACGGAGCGTTCACGGACGGTTCGGGTTGCGGAAACGAGACGGCGTCGGAACGCGGTATGATGCGCAAATACATTATAGATTCGCTATTGTATTGGGCGACGGAATACCATATCGACGGGTTCAGATTCGATCTTATGGGCATTCACGACACGGTGACGGTCAGCATGGCGCGCGATGCGCTGGACGCGTTGGACGGTGGAAACGGCAAAAAATTATTGATGTACGGCGAGCCGTGGTCGGCCGACGGGAACTATGTCCCGGCATCGTTTTGCAGGCGTATAGCCGCGTCGGGCGAGCTGTCGAACGCTTTGGTAAAAAACAGCGCGATATCGTCTCTGCCGTTACGTGTCGCCGTATTCAACGACGACGCACGCGACGGAATGCGCGGAAACAACGATCCCGGTTGGGGCTGGGTTCAGGGCAATGCCGAAAAGACGGGCGCGGTCGCCGCTATGTTGAACGGCACGGCAAAAAATCCCGGTTCCGCGTCGCGGAACGTGGTGTATGCATCCGCGCACGACAATTATCCGCTGTGGGATCAGCTTATAGGTAAAAGGGCGGGAACGGAGACTCCGCTGTTTTACGAAAATCGGATAGCGGACAATGTAAAAAAATGCAAGCTCGTTTCCGCCGCCTATCTCATGAGCCCCGGCATTGCTTTTATGCTGGCAGGCGAAGAGATCGCGCGTACAAAATACGGGAACCATAATTCTTACGACTCGCCGGCAAAACTCAACGGCATAAAATGGGCGCGGCAAGTCGAGTTCGCCGATCTGTATAATCATTACAAAACGCTTATAAAGGCGCGGCGCGTAAACCGCGAAAATCTGTTTTCGTACAGTCTGTCGGCTGCCGTACCCGGTCATATGTGCGGAACGTTTGCCGCAGACGGACTTAAGGTATCGGGCTGCCGCGGCGATCTTAAGGTCGCGCTCGATGCGGAAGATCTATCGGGTTCGGTGCGCATAGGCGACGAAACGGTAGCGGAGATCTGATCTTCGGCGTTGCGAATAATGAATTGCGCCGGATGGACGCAGCGCAAGCCGGTATACGGTTTGCGCATTTTTTATGTATTATCCCGGCAATACGGCATATACGGCGTGTTTTTAAACGGTGTTTTTCGAGAAGTAGGGAAATTTCCGCCCAAAGTGTTGCAAATCACCTGATAGTATGATAAACTATCGTTGATGTCGGAATGTATATTGCCGTTGTTATCAGGGCAAAATCGGCGGCACGGGGATGTTGTTTATGGAAAGATCGGAAGAGCCTACCGTATTGTTCGGAAAATCCAAATGGATTTGGTCCGCCGATGCGACTAAAAAAAATTCCAATATAATACTGCGTAAGACGTTTTCTTTCGGGCAGGACAAAAAGCCCCCGCAAAGAGCGTTTTGCCGTGCGGCTTGCGATACTCACTATTGTTTGTTCGTAAACGGAAATGCCGTCGTGTGGAACGGCGGTATGAACAGGAGCGCTAAAAGAGCGTACTACGACGAATTCGATATAGCAAAATTTCTTACCAAAGGCGATAATGTTTTGGTCTGTTTTTGCACGTACTACGGCAACGAAGGGCGCGATCTCGTATGCGCCGATCGCGCCGGATTTATTTTCGAATGCAACGATCTCGATATATTCAGCGATAAAAGTTTTACCGTTTTCGAGAATGCGGCGTACAAAATGCCGCCGTCGTCCAATTGCTGTTACGCAGGTTACGGCGTAAATTACGACGCGGCGCTCGAAGGGCCCATACAGAACGTGCACGACGCGGCGTACAACATTTCGCAGTTCGTGCCGGCTTCGGAACATTCGGAATATCCCGATACGGTCATCGGTCCGCTCGAAAAACGTCCGCTGCCTCTTGAACGGTTTTCGGCACAGCCTGTGATAGTCAAGCCCAAAAAGTCAACCGATCAATTCGACGGGGATACTTATATAATAAATTTCCCGCGCGAGATGAGTGTAACTCCTTATATGGAGGTGACGGGTAACGGTCAGGAACGCATTACCGTAACTACCGACAGAAGCGAGTGTATGGGTTGTTTCGGCGACGAAACGAGCACGTACCGCGCGCATTCGGTAGTCTACACTACCAAGCCCACGCTAAACGTGTATGACGGTATGCTTGCCATGACAGGGAATATGCTTATATTTACGATGCCGCGTACCGTAAAGGTCATAAAACTGGGGTACCGCGAGATCGGATACGATACGGCGCCGACATGTATGTTTTCGGCGGACGGCGGTACGCTCGACAGACTGTTCGAAAAAGCGCGTAATACTTTGTACTGTAGCATGACTTCAACGCTTTTGGATACGCCGGAACGTGACAGAGCAATGTGGCTCGGCGACGCGTCTGTAGCATCGAGAGCGCTGTATCTTGTATACGGCGACGCTGCGCCGCTCGTAAAAAAACTGATAGGCGATATAATAGATTATTCGGAAAACGGAATGCTGTATTCCTGCGTTCCGGGCAACATTCCGGTAGATATCCCGTCGCACGGACTGATAGCGCTGGGAGAATACGGATTGTTTGCGTCCTATAGGAATTTTACCGATGATCTTGAGTTTTTCCGTATCGAGTACGGACGGCTATGCGAATATCTTATGCTGTGGGATATGACAGAACACGGCGTTGCGCTGCGCGACGGCACGCGGCGTTGGTACGACAATCTGTACAACACGGACGAAGTTTTGATCGAAAATGCTTTGTATTACTCGGCATGTGCGTTTATGAAAAAAATAGGCGCGGACACGGGATTGCACGATTACGACGAAACTTTCGACGACCGTATGGCTAATATTGCGGATTTTATCGAAAGTTCGTGGGACGGATTGGGATATACGACCAAGGAAGACTGTTACGACGACCGTGCTAATGCGTTCGTTGCGCTTGCCGGACTTGTACCGGACGACCGTACCGCGGCTGTAGCGAGGTTGCTTTCCGCTGTTTTCTGTGCGTCTCCGTACATGGAATGGGCAGTGCTCGAAGCGCTTTGCAAGTTGGGTAGGCGCGATCTTGCGCGCAAAAGGTTCGAATCGCGTTATGCGCTTGCCTCGGCTTCGGAAAGTTCCGCGCTCGGCGAGGATTTTTACGGATTCGGAACGGGATGTCAAAGCTATCAGTCCGCAGTCATATTCGAAGCGATACAGCTGTTCGGCGGCATAGACATAAAAGACGGGGCAGGCAAAATAACGATAGCGCCGGATTTTTCGGCACTCAAAGATATGCGTATCGAGCTGACGCTGGCAAGCGGAACGCTTGAAGTGCGGTATAAATATTCTCCGGTAAAAGCGGAAATCATAATAGAAAACCGCACGACGGCAAAGGTAGAGCTGGACATTTCGCCCGAACGTATCGGCAGACCTGTCGAACGCCGCACAATAGTCGTCAACAAAGGTAAAAGCAAGTTTGCTATTTGACTTGCCGAAATCGAAACCTTAAAATGAAACAAAAAATTTTATTGACTTACGTCGAATCGGGGTTCGGACATATATCCTCGATGGACAGTATATACGACGCGCTTAAAGACGCGAGCGCGGAGTACGAGATACAAAAGAGTTTTATTCTTACCGAAGACGGGTTTAAAAATCTTACGCGTATGAACAAGTTTTTTATCAAACAGGTTCAGAACACCAATAAGATACCGTACTTCGGCAGGTTTATATTTCCTATAATCTCGTTGCTCGGCGGACAGAAAGTTATGCGGTTTTTCCACCGTCAGCTTTTTCGTAAGTCGTTTTTACAGGGACTGGAAGCCATACGACTCAAAAAACCCGACGTAATAGTTACCAATCATTATTTTACCGATCTTTTGGCGGTAGAATATAAACGCAGGATCGATAACGGAGTAGGATTGATAAACTACAATCCCGATCCTACGCTCCATACTTTTTGGGATAAGCGCGACGGGATATTCGTAGTAAACAATCCTTTGGCTTACGACAAGGCGGTAAGATACGGATTTAAGAAAGATAATCTGCGGTTGGTCACGCCTTGCGTAAGAAAATGCGTCGAAAACGACGGGCTAAACAGAGACCGCCTTCGAGATAAATTCGGACTCCCGCACGATAAATTCACCGTCGCAATAGCCGACGGCGGTTATATGTTGGGACGCGGTCCGAAGTTTGCGCGTGCGATCATCAAAAAAGGACTGCCGATAACGCTGTGTGTTATCACCGGCGACAACAAAAAGCGTTACGAAGAGTTTAAAGCCATCGAAGACGGCAGGAGCAAGATAAAAACCGCGCCCGGCATGACGCTCAAAACTTACGAGTTTTTGCCCAATGCTTTCGAACTTTACGGAGCCGCGGACGTATTCCTTACCAAAGGCGGACCCAATGCGGTGCTGGACAGCATATATATGCATACGCCGGTAATGATCGACTACTGTCCGCACGTTATAGAAGCAGGGACCGTCAAGGTGTTTATAAACGGGCACGGCTGCGGCGAAACGGTATTCGCACGGCGCAAGGCAATAAAACGCATTAGGGCATTTATGAAAGACAAGTCCGATCTTATGAAATACGAAGAGAATATAGAATTGCTGTTATCGGAAGGGAATGGGTCCAGCGCGGTCGCGGACATAATCATAGGCGAAGCGGAAAAACAAAGGCTGGAGTATGAAGCGCGCGGCGAGTATTTCGATCGGCTGGCAGGCAAATTCGATATAACGGCGGACGACGGCATGGCCGATCCGACGATAGACTGCCAAGACGCCGATCCCGATGACGGAAAATCCGATATACATGCGGAAAGCCATGACGAAACGCTTGATATTTCGGACGGAATTGTTGTAAAATGAATACGAAGCGGTATTTGCAAATGTTCGGCGAGCTTGCCGAACAAGACGCCATTCCGCGCGCGCTTTACGACAGATTGTTCGCCGAGATAGCGGCGGAAGGGAAAATGACAAAGCGCATATACCGTTTGTATCTTGACGAGCTTGAACGGCTGAGGCTGTTCGATACGGAAGGCGCTCCGTTCGATACGGAAAAAAGCGCAAAGACCGACGGGACATATGTTTATAAACACGAACGTAATCCGTTTTGGCATATATTTCACGGGTTTTGGGCGTTTATATTTAAGCTGATAGGTATTTTCGGCGGCGGGATCGTTTTCGGAGTATGGCGTGTAAGAGGCAGAAAAAACCTTAAAGCACTCGGCGCTTGCATAACGGTGTCCAACCATGTCGGATACCTCGACGCCGTGCTTACCCGGCGTGCGTTGGGGTTTAAAAAACAGTACATAGTGGTTGCTCCGCACAACTGCAAGTACACGGTCGGCGGCGCGATACTGCGCTCCGCAACGGAACTTCCGCTGCCCGTAAATATAAAGGGCGCGAGAAAGTTCAACGAAATGCTTCAATACGTTACGGACAAAAAAGCGGCGGTACATTTCTATCCCGAACAGAGCATGTGGATAGACTATGAAAAACCGCGGCCGTACAAGGACGGTGCGTTTTATTACGCGGAGATGCTGGACGTGCCGGTAGTTCCCGTATTTTACGGTTTTAAACGTCCGCGCGGACTGCGTAAGCTTTTGCATCTGCCTTGTGCCGCCGTATCGATAGGCGAACCTATCCGTATCGATAAAGAACTGCCGAAGCGCGAGCGCAGATATGATCTGGCACAAAGGGCATACGCGTCGTCCGTAAAGCTTTACGAAGAGTTTTACGGCAGACCGCTCGAATATCTTAAACCGTCGGCGGTTCCGGAAGATACGGACGAGGCGATGCGGGAGACAGCGGAAATATCCAATCGAAATAATTTAAAGGACTAAAGACGATATGGCAAAGACGATAGCGATAGCAAATCAGAAAGGCGGCGTGGGAAAGACGACGACGTGTGTCAATCTTGCCGCGTATTTTGCGGCGTTCGGGAAACGCGTGCTCATAATAGACAACGATCCGCAGGGCAATGCGTCAAGCGGTTTGGGCGTGGAAAAGCACAAAGTAAAAAATTCCGTTTACAGCTTGATAATAGGCGACTGCGAAGCGGAAGCCGCCATTATGCAGACCCAAGTGGAAGGTTTGGATATCATCCCGTCCAATATCGATCTGGCAGGGGCGGAAGCCGAGCTTGTGAGTCTCGAAAAACGCGAAACTTCTTTAAAGCGCGCGATAGCGCCCGTTAAAAGCAATTACGATTACATATTTATAGACTGTCCGCCGTTTATAGGATTGTTAACGCTTAACGCGCTTACCGCCGCGGATTCGATCCTTATACCCATGCAGGGCGAGTATTTCGCGCTCGAAGGTTTGAGTCAGCTAATGAATACTATCAAGCTGGCGAAAAAAATACTTAACCCTACGCTGGAGATAGAGGGCGTTGTTGTAACGATGTTCAATTCGCGCACCAACCTCGTAAATTCCGTTGCGGAGGAAATTTCGCATTATTTCGGCAAAAAAGCGTTCAATACACGTATACCGCGCAGTGTACGGCTTGCGGAGGCTCCGTCGTTCGGAATGCCGATCAGTCAGTTCGATCCTACGTCCGCCGGCGGTATAGCTTACAAAAATCTTGCCGAAGAAGTGCTTAACCGTAACCGCGACAGCTTTGATCCGATAAAAAACATGTCCGCGCTCAAAAAGAAGATCCAATAATACGGTGACTTGGATATTGCCGTGGCGATATTGCCGCAAAAATCATTATAATAGAAAAAAAGTTCGGTATTGAAATGCACCCCAAAAGTTAGACAAACTTTTGGAGGTGCATTTTTATG
>CAJUBY010000036.1:0-265 GCA_910585055.1 uncultured Christensenella sp.
CCGCAGACGGCCGGCACGGCGCTCGTCGGCGAACTTACGGATGCCGGTGTGCGCGTTATAGATCTTTCGGCGGATTACAGATTCGACGACATTTCGCTTTACGAACGCACTTACGGAGTGACTCATCCGCGGCCCGATCTAAATGATCTCGCCGTTTACGGACTGTGCGAAGTCAACCGCGGCAAGATCCGCACCGCGCAGCTGGTTTCCAATCCGGGCTGTTACGTTACGAGCATCCTTCTGCCTATGCTCGCACTGCGCGGCG
>CAJUBY010000036.1:275-19688 GCA_910585055.1 uncultured Christensenella sp.
TCCAAAAGCGGAACGAGTGGCGCCGGGAGAAAAAGCGACGAAGCGTATTCATACTGCACCGTAGACGAAAGTTTTAGGGCGTACGGAGTATTTACCCACCGCCACGCACCCGAGATTTCGGAAAAGCTGGGCACGGAGATCATATTCACTCCGCACCTGCTTCCGATAAAACGCGGCATTCTGTCCACCGTCTATTTTAAAGTTTCCGACTCCGAAAAAGCCGAGAGCGCGTTTAAAAAAGCGTATGCAGGAGAACCGTTTGTCGGATACACCGATAAACTGCCCGAAATAAGCTTTGTTACGCACACCAACCGCTGTATGTTTTCCGCAAGATTCGACGGCGGCAGAGGCATAGTAGTAAGCGTGATCGACAATCTGCTCAAGGGCGCCGCCGGACAAGCCGTTCAAAACATGAACATCATGTTCGGGTTCGAAGAAACGACAGGGCTTCCGCTTTACGCTCCGATATAACGAGTTACGATACGCGGACTATCTTAAAATAAAGGAATAACACTTTTCAAAAAGGCATATCATGAAAAATGCGTTTAAATCGACAATAGAACGTGCGAATATAATTTGCGAGGCCCTGCCCTACATACGCAAATACAGCGGCAAAACGCTCGTGATAAAATACGGCGGAAACGCCATGAACGACGAAGCCGTAACGACCACTATACTGCAGGATATCGCCGCACTCAAAATAGTGGGCGTCAATCCTATCCTTGTTCACGGCGGCGGACCGGAGATAAACAAAATGCTGTCGAGACTGGGCATCGAAGCGCAGTTTAAAAACGGGATGCGAGTTACCGACAAAGAAACGATGGAGATCGCGCAGATGATCCTGTGCGGAAAAATAAACAAAAACATCGTCGGCGAACTCAATTCCATGGGCGTTAAAGCCATAGGACTTTGCGGTAAGGATTCGCAGCTCATAAAAGCCGAAAACCTCGATCCCGAGCTCGGATACGTCGGGAAAATAACCGAGATAAACGCAAAGCTTCTCGAGATCCTGGCAAAAGACGAATTTATACCCGTAATAGCGTCCATCGCTACGGACGAAGTCGGTAACAGTTACAACGTCAACGCAGACGTCGCCGCCGCAGCTATCGGTGCCGCCATGCACGCCGAAAAGCTTTTGTTCCTGTCCGATATAGACGGAATAATGGCAAACAAAGACAAAGCCGAATCCCTTATCGACAGGATAACGGTATCGGGGCTGCGTAAAATGATAAACGACGGCTCGATAACGGGCGGAATGGTCCCTAAAGCAAACAGCTGTATTGACGCCATAGAACGCGGCATAAACAGCGTATTCGTTCTCAACGGCACGCTCCCCCACTCCATACTTTTGGAACTGTTTACCGACAGCGGCGTCGGTACTATGATAGAAAAGGACAATGACTTACCCGTTTAACGGCGGGTTCCCGATCGGAGTTAATCATGAACCTTACCAAGATCAAAGAAGCGGAAGAAAAGCATTACATGCCCGTATTCTCGCGCGAAAACATTGTGCTTGAACGCGGCGAAGGCAACTGCGTTTACGATATAGGCGGAAACAAGTATGTCGATTTCGTAGCAGGCATAGCGTCCAATCTGCTCGGATACGCGCACCCGGAATACACGAAAGCCGTGTGCGATCAAGTAAACAAGCTTATTCACGTATCCAATCACTATTATACGGAAATACAATCGGAATACATATCCAAGCTTTGCGACGCTTCCGGATTTTCACGTGTATTTTTATGCAATTCGGGCGCGGAAGCCAACGAATGCGCAATAAAGCTTGCTCGTTGCTACTTTAAAAACAACGGCGGAGCAAAAACCGTACTCGCGTCGGAAGGCGCGTTCCACGGACGTACATTGGCTACTCTGACTATCACGGATAACGCCGCGCAGCACGAGCGTTATTCTCCGTTGCCTCAAGGATTCGCAAGCTTTAAATACAACGATTTCGACGATTTTAAATCGAAGCTCACAAACGACGTCGGAGCGGTATTTTTGGAAACAATACAGGGCGAAGGCGGCGTACGTCCGTTTTCCAACGACTTCCTCGTAAACGCATACGCTTTATGTAAATCCAAAGGCGTGCTGTTTATTGTTGACGAAGTCCAGACCGGCATGGGCAGAACGGGCAAGCTTTTCTCTTTCGAGCACTACGGTATAAAGCCGGATATAATAACCTTGGCAAAAGGTATTGCGGGCGGAATCCCGATGGGCGCTTGTCTTGCTTCCGAAGAAGTCGGCACAGCTTTCAAACAAGGCGACCACGGCTCCACATTCGGCGGAAACGCGCTCGCCTGTGCCGCCGCAAACAAAGTGCTTGACATACTTCTCAACGGCGGACTGCTTGAACGTGCGGCGAAGACCGGAGAATTTTTCGGTCAGAGCCTGGCGCATCTTTCCAAATACAATTTTATAGACGACATACGCGGAAAAGGACTTATACGTGGTATACAGTTATCCGAAAAGGTTTCCGCGGCGGCTTTCGAAGGCAGACTGCGCGAGCGCGGATATCTTGTTAACGTTACCAGAAACAACACCTTAAGATTTATTCCGCCGCTGACGATAACGAAGGAAGAAATAACGGGTATGGTATCGGCTTTGGACGAGATCTGCGCCTCGACCAACGTTTGACGCAAACAGATAAAACGCATTTTGCCGCCCTTACGGCACAATGCGTTTTTTTATTCGGTTTTTCACTTGCTTTTATATAAGAAAAATGCTATAATAAGTAGTCTTTTGATATTCAACATTTCGATAAGGAGAATTTATGGACGTATCGTCTTACAAACCGAAAGGCAGAATAGAGCATAAACATCTTTTAAACCTGCTCGATTATTCCGCCGCGGATATCTACGAAATTTTACATCTTGCCGGATCGCTCAAAACATCGTTCGCAAAAGGTAAAAAGCACGAACTTTTAAAGGGCAAAACTCTGGCGATGATATTCGGCAAATCGTCTACAAGAACACGCGTTTCTTTTGAGATGGGTATGCACCAACTGGGCGGACATTCGCTGTTTTTATCGAGCAACGACATTCAGCTCGGCCGCGGCGAGACCATACACGATACCGCGTGCGTGCTATCCCGTTACGGCATAGACGGAATAATGATCCGTACGTTCAAGCAATCGGATGTGGAGGATCTTGCCAAGTACGGAAGTTTTTCGGTCATCAACGGACTTACCGACGATTTTCACCCTTGCCAGGCGCTTGCGGATATATTTACGCTTTACGAAACGTTCGGGCATCTCAACGGAGTAAAACTTTCGTATTTCGGCGACGGTAACAACATGGCGCATTCGCTTATGCTCGCCGGCGCGAAAACGGGCATGAATATTTGCATATGTTCACCCAAAGGTTTCCAGCCGAACCCCGAAATAACCGAAGCCGCGCAAAAATTCGGCAACGTTACAGTCACCGAAAGCGTGGAAGAAGCCGCCGAAGGCGCCGATGCGCTTTATACCGACGTTTTCTTTTCCATGGGACAAGCCAAGGACGCCGTCAAAGAAAAGGCGCTCATGCCCTATCAGGTTAATTCCGACGTGTTGGCTATGGCAAAAAAAGACGCGGTGTTTATGCATTGTCTGCCGGCGCACCGCGGCGAAGAAGTTACCGAATCGGTCATAGATTCCACACACTCGATAATTTTTCAGGAAGCGGAAAACAGACTGCACGTTCAGAAAGCGGTCATGTGTCTGCTCATGGGGAAAAAATAATGTATCTTGCCATACGGCGCGCGACCGACGAAGATACGGATGCGGTGCTTAAAGTCACAAAAGAATCTTTTTCGCTGTATCAGGAAGAACTGCATGTCGATTACGAAGTAAAAGCTTTAAAAGAGACAATTGCGACGACGCTTGCGGATATCAGAGAAAACGCGGTGTTCGTCGCCGAACGTTTCGGAGTGCTCGTCGGCGCCATTCGCATAAAAAAGCTGTCCGACGATCTTTGGTACGTTTACAGGTTCGGCGTAAGCCCCAATATTACCAACACCGGGCTTGGATCGTCGCTTTTGGACGCAGCTGTCGAATTCGCACACGAAAACGGCGCAAAAGCAGTCGCGTTGCATACCAACTCCAAATACTACAGACTCGCAAGATACTATTACGGAAAACAATTTTACGTTCACTCGACATCGTTCGACCGCGGTTACGTCCGCGCTTTGTTCGTACTCGAGACCGAACCCGGCACAGGCGTAGATCTATCCCCCGCTTTTTTGCAATAACGGACAATTCCGACACACGGAGGTTACTTTGGATTTTATTATCGCTACCGACAGCACATGCGACATTCCCAAAACCATGTTAAGAGAAATGAATGTCGAATCGTGCGACATGATGTATTTCGTAAACGACGAAGCGTACGGCAGAGACGAATCGAACCAACTGGAATTCGGTAAGTTTTACGATGCTATGCGCGGCGGAGCACGCACAAGCACGTCCATGATCAACAGCGAGACCGCGCGCGCATTCCTTACCGATCTTCTCGGTCGCGGAAAAGACGTTTTATATCTGTCCTTTGCGAGCGTGCTCTCCGGCACGTACGAAAACTTTAAAAGCGTAGCCGAAGAACTCAATGCGGAAAACAACAATAAAGTTCACGTAGTCGATTCCAAATGCGCTTCCGGCGGCGAAGGACTTTTCGTTACGCTGGTAGCCGAAAAATGCAAAACAGGTATTTCGTTTAAAGAGGCTTGTGATTATGCCGAAGAGATACGCGACCGCGTAATACACTATTTTATCGTCGAAGACCTAAAATACCTCGCGCGCGGCGGAAGACTCAGCAAAGGTTCCGCATTTTTCGGAAACATGCTCAATATAAAACCAGTACTGCACGTCGACGAACAAGGCAGATTGATACCGATCAAAAAAGTTATAGGCAGAAAAAAATCGTTACACGCACTCATAGAAAAAATAGAGGAACGGTACAACAAAGAGAGCGATATAATTTATATAACCCACGGCGACTGTTACGACGACGCTAAATTCGTCGCCGACGCCGTTACCGAAAAATTCGGTGTACCGGTAAAGATTCTGCCGCTCGGTTACGTCATAGGCAGCCATTCCGGACCGGGTACTGTCGCGTTATTTTTTACCGGCGACACGAGGACGGAAAAATAAATAGCCTGTCGTATTCTCCCCCCCCCCCGCACCGACGTGTGGGGTTTTATTTTGACCGTATCGGAAGATCGTCGCCGGCAAAAACAGCGTGATCTTTTATCTTAAGCTTTAAATTGAACGATGCGGCACAGATATAAGATTTTGTAAGCCCCAGCCTGCAAATATTGTTTCGCAACGTCAGCAATTCTCTGCCGTTGCAAAACAGCATAACGGTATCGCCGTCGCGCAGAACGCCGAGTTTTACGTAATTACCGTCGGTATAGACCGAAGGATCGTTTCCAACCGTATAGGACAGCAATGTCCAGTCGCTATTGTAATTACCGTTAGTAAAAGTCGAATAACCTATATTAACACCTGCCGGTCTGCCTCCGTAAACCTGCGCATCGACATAAAAGAAAAATCCGGTATTGTTTTCGGTGATTATTTTAAATCCGAATTTGGGATACTGTTCGTTATTGTATACGCCGTCAACGGTAAACCGCGCTTCCGCATACAGCCGTGTCGAACAAACGTCTTTAAAAAACAGCCTGTTCTCCGATACGCCGTCCGTCATTATCGCATACGCATTTTCGGAACCGTCGTCGTGCGACAGATCCCATCCGCGCGTCGAAACAAACGGACCTGCATTCCCGAACGTATGCCCGATACCGGAATACGCACCGGGATACAGTTTTCCGTCTATGATCGTCGCAAACGTTTCGGGCTCGCCCGATCTCGCTCCCAGTTCCGAATAATTTTTTAAGGTTTTTGTCACGTTAGCGTTACACAGCGAAAAATCCACGGACGGTTCCGCAGCGCCTATGGGAACAATCAGCTTTATATGATACCCGGTCAAGCTTTCGTCTCCGATATAAGAAATATCTGCCGTTATTCCGTATTGCTCCGCCGCTGTTGCTTCGCCGAGATCTGCGCTTACTGTACTCGTACCGTCCGCATTAACGTGTACTGTAAAACGTCTATCGCCAATCACGTCCAAAATTATTCCGTCGTCCGATGTAATATATCCGTCGGCAACTTCCGTTTCAATGAAAAGATATTCGTCATTTATTTCGAACTGCCACAGCGAACACGCTTGAAGTCCGTCGCAGAATACATCGACGGCATAACCGCTTTCAAGTTCCGTCGGTTTAAGTTCGATGTCCTGCGGCACAAACGCGTTTTTTCTGTCGTCGACGTATTCCGCCCCGTCTTTAACGGCGCGCCCTATCAGATTGCCCAGCCTAAGTTGAGAAACGGCATCGTAATGCCGTCTGTCCGTATTGTCGCTTTCGCCGTCGATACCTGCCGCAACGGTATCTACAAAAATATTGCGCATATCGGCTTCGGCAAACGCTCTTTTATACGAATTGATTTGCGCATAGCCAATATTGTACGGCGAGATACCGCAGTCTACGAACGTTATTCCGTTATCCGGCGCGACATCGACATAATGTCCGCGTATGCCGTCGGCAAACTCGCTAAGCCTGCCGTAATATCCGTCCGAGTTGTACCGCGAATCGCTGTCGCCCTGAACGAAACAAAATGCCGATACTTCGAAATCGATACCGCTGTCCGACAGCTCCTTTAATCCGCGGTCGAAAAACCGCAGCATCTCTCTGTAGTACGCGCCGCCCTTTGTACTCCACTGCAATTCGACAGACGACGGCTTTCCGCCGGCAAACTTCAATATATAAGTTTTTTCCTGCGGAAATGCGAAATTACAGTACTCGGCAATACCAAGCTCGGGACCGAACGCGCCGTCCGGCATTCCCGAGCGCGAATATCCCATGCCGAACCGCACCCGTTCGAATTCGGAGTTAAAGCTTTGTACGGTACCGGGTTTGAGCATATTACGGTACATTATTTCGACATTGCCGTACCCGTTTTTGTATTCGGCATACTTCGCGGCGGAAACATCGGTTTCCTTATCTCCGTCGCGCAGTCTGTACGCATAGCTGTACCCCAAACAATTCTCTTCTCCTGCGAGAAGTATTACTTTGCTCTTATCCGCACTTTCGAACGAGTCCGACACCGGCGCATTTTCGAACTGCGTACCGCCGCTCACGTATGATTGTGAAGCGCCGCAGCCGACGGCTATGCTCAGCAGCGCCGCAGTAACGATAGCGGCAAACAGTTTCTTTATCATTTCGCACCTTTGAGTTCGGGCGAATTAAGGATAGCCAGCATGGTATCCAATTCGATCTGTATGTTTGTTTCCACTTCGGTGTAACGGTCTACGCAAAACGCTATATAAGACCCGAACATGGGACACATCAACCGCGAAAGGGTGCTCTGTCCGTGGACAGAAAACTTACAGTCGAATTCACCTGCAGCCTGACGTTTTTCGAGTTCTATACAAGCTTTAAGATGTTCGATCACCGTTTCTTTAGACGATCCGGATAATACTAATTTAACTATATCGGCGTTCTGTGCCTTGATAAACTCGTTGAGCGCAACTATCTGCGCGGCATCCATCTCCGTTCCCACGTGTACGGATACAAGTACCTCGGCGCCCATTCCATGGATCCCGTCTATAAAACTTTTCTGTTTACCGAGAACAACAGGATCGCCGCAAACTTCTTTGGGCGACGCCGAAACAAAACTCATATCGAAACCGCACTCTTCCCAATACGCGCGGTTCGCCTTGAGATCGACCGGCATCTGCGCGTAATCACCGAACAGATACCCCTGCATATCCACGGCTGCCGCGCCTGCTTGCACGCTCAGCCGCAGAAGATCCGCCATGTCTTCGGCGGACAGATTTTGCGGAAAGAACGTCGAGTTATTGTAAGCTATTGCAAGCACCGGTTTATCCGTGCAGTGCATAACGCGCTGTAATTCGGAAAGAGTTCTGTATTGCGGTTCCAGACAGCTTACATATACCATAAATCCGTAGGCGCCGTGCATATCGGCAGTTCGTATGGCTTTTATAGCGTCGTTCGCAGTAGGTTCCAATATCATAGCGCACGCCATAACGTCCAGACCGGCAAACGACGGACGTTCCCTGTCGGGATCCACCGTAACGTCTGTATTTATTTCCGTTTCCGTGTACGTCAGTTTTTCGCGGCCGCAAAACCGGCAGATCTCGCGTTTAAGATTTTTTTCGGAACCGTAAGTAAATTCCAGATACTCATGGTCCGTTTTCGGCGTGAACGTATCGCGGCATACATAACCGTCGGAATAAGTATGCTCCGTATATCCTTCCGAACTGCAGGTAGGATCGATCGTACAGACCGACGTTTCGCGTCTTTTCCCCGTACTTTCGGAAGCGCTCGTACCGGCGCAACCTAACGACGTCGCACATATCGTCAAAACCAAAAATACTATCAGCGAAAATCTTTTCATGCCGACTCCTTATCTGTTTCCGCACCGTGATTTACGTTGCCGTAAACCAACTCTTCCGACGATTCGTCCGAGCCGAAAAGTTCGTTGCCGCCGATGTTCTCACAGTATGCAACAGTCGCACCGCTTCGGTTTTCGCCGACTATACCGCCGCAGTATCCGTCGTTACCGGTAACAAAGTTATAGTTGTTGCACCGTCTCACGGTCGTTTTATCGTAGCTGCTACCCGTTATTCCGCCTACGCCGCCCTTTGACGAGCCTTTGCCGAATATGTCTCCGCGGTTTTCGCAATTCTCTACTGTCGTGCCTCCGCCGTGCATACCGGCTATACCGCCTATCCAGTAGCTTTCGCCCGTTCCGTTGACAGCGCCGTAATTGACGCTTTCGGTTATGCTTTGTCTGTTCATACCGGAAATCCCTGCGACCGCAAACGTTCCGATCACTTCACCGTAGTTTTTGCTCGATACTATGTTGCCGCCGTCGCGCGCATAGCCGATTATGCCGCCTACGGCGCTGTTGGCTTTTACTGTACCGAAATTCGCACAGCCTGTTATCTCGGAAATAAAATTGTTTCCGACAATACCGCCGGTACCGCCGTCGGATACGGAGTTCGATCCCGTTATATCGCCGTGATTAACGCAATCTCTTATGACGGCACCGCTTCCCACAAGCGCCGCTATGCCGCCTATACCGCTCGTATTTGCAACAGCATAAGCCGAATCGGAACTTATATGCGCATAATTGACACAGTTTACGATATTACCTATGACATTGTTTTGTTTTATGTCGTAACCTACTATACCGCCGACTATATTGCTGCCGATCACTCTGCCGTACGCCGCACAATTTGTTATATCGCCGTACGACCATCCCGTGATCGCCGCCACGTACGTACCGGCGGTATCGATAGCGCAATACACCTTGCAGTTTTCTATCGCCGCGCCGTTGATCCCGACCAACAGCCCGAAATACGATATCGCCGACGTACCGGAAACTGTACCGGTAAGAGTAAGATCTCGTATAGTCCCCGAAGCGCTGTTAAAGAATCCTTTTCTCGATCCGTAAACAGGCGACACGTTGTAAACGGTATGCCCGTTTCCGTCAAACACACCCATAAACCCGTTGGTCGACGAACCGCCGCCTATACCGCTCCAGGTATGCCCTGCCAGATCGATGTCGTTATCCAGCCTGATGTACTTATTTTTATAATACGAAGAGTCTGCAATACTGTCTTTAAAGTAAGCAAGCTGCGCGGCGGTCTCTATAATATACGGCGCGCGCTCGCTTCCGTCGCCGCCGGCAAACTCTGTCGCTACCGCCGTACCGTCCCAAATCTCGTCGGCGTAAATTATCACGTGCCCGTCTGCCGCTTTACCCACTGTAACGCCCCCGCCGTTTGTTCCGCCGACAGAGTTTTCCATAGCGTATTTTCCGCCTACTTTTATTACGGCGTCGGGTTTGCACGACCTTACCGTACCGCCGTTGATGCCGACGATTCCGCCTGCCGCGGTTGCGGCAAATACTTTGCCGTTTACCGCACAGTATTCGACAGAGCCGAAGTTATACGCGGCTATACCGCCTGCAATATCCCCCCCGTCGATGTCGGCGGCAACGCAAATATTTTTTACCGTACCTGCGTTATGACCGAATATCCCGTATTTGCCGTTTAAGGTAAGAGTTTTTCCGCACCCGTCGAATACACCGTCGAAAGGATGTTCTTCAGTTCCGATCGGCGCACGTTCCGCGTCGGTAAGATCTATATACGCGCCGAGCGCAAAATACATGCCGTTTACCGCACCGCCGCCGTTAACGTATTCGGCAAGGAATATCATCTCGCTCGCTTTTGTAAACGCATACGGATCATCGGCGCTCAATCCCAACTTCGGATTAAACTCCGACTCGAACACGGCGAAATATACGGCATCGCCGGTAACCGCCGGAAGTTCGTCCGTAAACATTTGATGCGACAAGTTTTCCCAGCCGGCGAAAACCGAAATTATATTCCCGTCGTTACTGCCGAGTTGCGCGCCGCCGTAAACAACCGGCGCGCCGTATTCCGCCGTTACCGTGTCGAGTATACCGTCCGCATCGCGGAATGTTATCGTATACGAATTTACGGTCTGCGAAAATACGGCATAAACAGACATATCGCCGTCCGCCGTAAGCGTTTCCGCATTGCCGTCGGGCACCGAACTCCAGCCCTCGAATTTATAAGAGAACTGCGCCGTCGCCGCTTTTTCGGGCGTCTCTCCGTCGTAAACGATCTGCGCTTGATTCTTTATTTCACGAGCACCCAAAACAACGCCGTCCGCGCCTATAAAAGTCACGGTGAACGTGTCCGACAGTATTTCGAAACGCAACAGCATATCCAGACCCGACCAGTTATCGTTTTCGGCAACGCTCGCACGCGCATAGTATGTGCCTTTTTCCGTCGGTACTGCGGAAACAAACTCTCCGTCTTCTATGTCTGAATAGCTCCAAACAACATCTCCGAACTTGGCGGCACCGACCGGTCCTTCGACAGAGCCGCCGACGTGTCTGTCCGATATATTCGGTTCGACTGTCCACGCGTTTTCAGCTTTTTCTATCTTGAACTCGAATTTGAGATCGGCATCCGTGCCGTCGCTCCAACATGTATACGTCTTATCCTTTAACACAACGGTGACGGTATGATCGCCGGCATCGCGCTGTACCGATCCGTACACTTTGTACCTGTCATCCGTTGTTACCGAATATTGCATATCTTTGCCCGTGTAAACAAACTCTGCGGTATCCGCTGCTGGTTTATCTACCTTCTGCCTTTCTGCGGCACGCGCTCCGAATACCGCGTATAACTCCGTATTCTTTACTGCTATAGGTTTCGAAATTACATTACCGCCTATCTCGTCGCTCCATCCTTCGAACACGTATGTAAAACCGTTTTCGGCGGCTTTTTTCGGAGTTTCGCCGTCGTACACTATATCCTTGCCTGCGTCGACGCGAATCTCCGACAGCAGCTCCAGCCCGTCGTGCGAATAAAACTTTACCGTATATTGTATAATAGGTTTATTATCTCCGCCATTGTCGGAAGGTGTAGTACCGCATGCGGCAAACACCGACGCCGTCGCTAAACAAAGCGTAAACAGTAAAAAGTATTTTATCAACAAGCGATTATTCATTATTGCCTCCGTATTTCGTTGACTGCTCGTATAATTATACCGCAAAAAACTACACGTTACAATAGACGTAATTTTACAGTTTTTAACATTTCTTATACTAATCGTTTGACTTAAGGGAATAATAAGATTAGAATGGGATCATGGAAAGCTTGTTCGAAAATCTCGTGATATACAACATTTCCGACAGCGCGGAAATATATTCGTCGGTCGGCACTAGACGCAATATGATAGACCGAAAAAGTTTCGGACTTATATTTTCCACAGACGGCAAGATAAACTACTTCCACTCCGGCAACGTCTATTCGACCGACAGAGACCACTTTATTCTCGCGCCGCAAGGCTCTACTTATTATTTGATATGCGAGACCGAGGACGTAAGCCCTGTGATCAACTTCGACTGCAATTTACAGACAGACCGCTTTTTCCGTTTCGACATACCCGATAAAAACACACTCGACGACGCAAAAACAATAGTAAAACTGTATCTGCAAAAAAATACGGGTTGGCAAATCCAAGCAAAAGCACTGCTGTATAAAATAATCGGTTCGCTATTCGACAGTATAAGTTCGGGCTATTTTCCGCCGCACATAAATGCGTGCATATCGTATATTTACAAAAACTTCGGCGATCCGGAACTCGACAACAAAGAGATAGCCGAAAGCGCCAACATAAGTCAAATATATCTGCAAAAAGAATTCGTCAAGTATATAGGACAGCCGCCGAGGAAATTCCTGCAAAAGATACGCATAAACACCGCCGAGGAAATGCTGGTATCCAAAAATCTTTCGGTTTCCGACATAGCGCAGTCGGTGGGCTATGCTAGCGTATATCACTTTTCAAGAGCGTTTAAAAATATGACCGGAATATCGCCTTTGCAATATCGCAAAAATTCACGGCAAAAAATGTAACAAGATCGGATCGTTCAATACAAAACGCGCGGCTCTCGTCGCGCGTTTTTATATACCGCTGGATTACGTATTTCCTCTTAATCGAGAAGATAGTCCAAGCTCATCGAATATGCCGGGATAAATGTGTCCAAAAAATACTTTACCGATCTTTCGGGAACATCGGACAGACTTTTAAGCGTGGATTCGTACGCTTTTTCGAATTCCTTATTACCTACCGCAAGCTCTTCGACGCATTTTATGAGCGCGCTCATCTTATCCGCGCGTTTAACCAAAACATACTCCGCACACAATTTATCGGGTTTTACGTAAGCCGAAAAAGATTTCTTGAGTTCTTCGGGCAGAGTATCGATCAATTTCTGTTCGGCACGGCGCTCAATATTTTTGTATGCGCGGTTTATATCCGAATCGTAATACTTGACCGGGGTGGGCAGATCGCCCGTTACCACTTCTGCGGATTCGTGATACAGCGCAAACACCGCCGCTTTATCCGCATCGTATTCGCCGCCGAATAGATCGTTTTCTATAATACACAGCGCATGTGCTATCATTGCGACCTGCATAGTGTGTTGCGCGACGTCTTCCGTAGAAGTATTACGCATGAGCGCCCATCTGTCGATGAGCTTCATTCTGTCGAGAAACGCAAAAAACTTACTGTACATGTTTAATTTTTGCCGCCGTTTGCAGCCGACTCTGCCTTATTGCAATTTCGTATCGTCTTTTTGGCAAGCTTGACGACGGTTTCGGTATTGAATCCGCATATCTCGAACATAATGTTTGCCGGCGCGCTCATTCCGAACGAATCGATACAGCAACATTCTCCGTCCAGCCCGACATATTTATACCAGTTAGTCGATCTGCCGGCTTCCACGGCTACTCTCGCACGCACATTGGACGGCAATACCGATTCGCGGTATTTTACGGTCTGTATATCGAACAATTCCATACACGGCATACTTACGACGCGCGCATCGATGTTTTCCTTTGCCAAAAGTTTTTTTGCCTTGAGCGCCAGATCGAGTTCCGAACCGTTGGAAATAAGTATCACATCGGGCGTTTCATTTTTGCTGTCCGCTGCGATATATCCGCCGTACAGCGCATCCGTGCCCGTACATTCCTGTTGGACAAGCGTCTGACGCGACAGGACTATAGCCGTAGGGCTTTTGCCAGTCCATGCCGATTCGTACGCAGCCGCTGTTTCTTTGGCGTCCGCAGGACGGAACACTTTTATCCCCGGTATGGTACGGAGCATTGCAAGCTGTTCTATTGGCTGATGCGTAGGTCCGTCTTCGCCCACCCCTATCGAGTCATGCGATAGAATATATACTACGGGCAGATTCATAAGCGCGCTCATTCGTATCGCCGCTTTCATGTAATCGGAAAAAACGGTGAACGTCGCGCAGAACGGCAACAGTCCGCCATGGAGATACATGCCGTTGCAGATAGCGCCCATCGCATGTTCGCGTATGCCGAAATGTATATTGCGCCCGGCTTCTGTCGCCGATACATCTCCTCCGTCTTTGATAACAACCATGTTGGACGTGGCAAGATCCGCAGAACCTCCGATTATAAACGGATTTTTCTCCGCTATGATATTGAGTATTCTCTGACTCGAAGCGCGCGAGGCTTCGTCTTTTTCCGGCTTGTCGTATATGGCGTCGAGCTCTGTAAAATCGATATTGCCTTTACGCCAGCGCTGAAATTCTTCGTAATCTTCGGGGTATTTGGCTTTGTACGCTTTTAAAGTTTTGTTCCACTCCGATTCGTACTTGGCAAACCCCGGCGCAAGTTCCGAAATATGATCGGACACTTGCTGCGCCACTTCGAACGCCGCCGTCTTGTAACCGAGCTTTTTGCGCAGTTCTTTAACATTGTCCGCGCCCAAAGGTGCGCCGTGACATTTACACGTTCCGGCTAGCGGTGAACCGTAGCCTATCGTCGTGTTGACTATAATGAGCGACGGCTTGTCTTTTTCCGCCTTTGCAAGCGTGATCGCCGCCGAAATCTGGTCTATGCTCTCGCCGTCGTTAACGTGCAACACCTGCCAGCCTAGCGCCTCGTGGCGTTTTCCTACGTCTTCCGTAAACGCAAGATCGGTACTGCCTTCGATCGTTATATGATTGCTGTCGTACAATACGACAAGCTTGCCCAGTTTCTGTGTGCCTGCGAACGACGCGGCTTCGTTCTCGATACCTTCCATCATACAGCCGTCGCCGCAGAGAGCGTATGTATAGTGGTCTACGATCTCACATCCGTCGCGGTTGAACTTTTCGGCAAGCAGACGTTCCGCAAGCGCAAATCCGACGGCGTTTGCAACGCCCTGCCCGAGCGGACCGGTAGACACTTCGACTCCGGCGGTAACGCCGTACTCGGGATGTCCGGGCGTCTTTGACGTGTGCTGACGGAACCGCATAAGGTCTTCCTTTGTCAGACCGTAGCCGAAAACATGTAATAACGCATACAACAATGCCGATCCATGCCCGGCGGAAAGAACAAACCTGTCGCGATCGAAAAAGTTGGGATCTTTGGGATTATGCTTTAGATGTTTTGCGAACAAAGCATAACCCGTAGGCGCAGCGCCCAGACAAATTCCGGGGTGTCCGCTTTTAGCCTTTTCTATGGCTTCGACGGACAGCATACGCAGGGTTGATACGGTTAGTTCTTCGTTTGTCATATCTGTCTCCTTTGACGATAAAAGTTGTATACTTTGTAATAACGAGCGGTAAACACCGCATTACTCCGCGTCGGCGCCGACTTCCAAAAGATCGAACGGGTCTTCCGCGGTATCCGTCTGTTCTTCGCTCTGCGCGTCACCGTGTTCTGTTTCGTTTTTCGCTATATAGTCGTAAAGCGGCGCGCAGTCGAGCCCCGAAAACCCGTTGAGGAACGAGTAAAGCAGCCGCGCTATCGAAAGCGCGCCTCCCTGTTTATTCGATTCTATGTATATGGGAAGGACCGGATCATGTACGCTGGTACGCACTATAAAATAGCCGTCGGCATGCGACACGTACGCACGCACGCCTTCGTAATTGTCTTCCGATATTTCAAGCATACGTTCCGACAGACCTTTTAGTCTTACTATGATCTTATCGGCAAGTTCGCGCCAGTCGTCGCATACGAAATTCAGTCTTATATCCGCTTCTTCGGCAGGCATTTCGAGATCGGATATAAGATCGGAAATGTCCGATCTGTTTCTGCGAAGATTAGACAGGACAACGAGTATCTTCGCTATAAAATATGCGCCGTCGTCCAAAAAATAATGTTCCGAAAATGCGGCATGACCGCTGCTCTCTATGGCAAGAGGCGCATCGACGCCGTTTTCGCACAATCGTTTTGCTTCGTCTATAACGTTTCTGTAACCGCGTTTAAACCGTTTCTGCACTCCGCCGCGGCTTTCAATAAACCTGCGCAGACCTTCCGTCGTGACGGAATCCGTGACTATAGTCGCGCCCGGGTGTTCGGGCAGAACCATAGCGGCGGCAAGCGCTATAAGTCTGCAGCGGTTTACTTCCGTACCGTCCTTTGTTACCACCGCGCAGCGGTCGACGTCGGCGTCGAATATTATGCCGAGATCCGCGCCGCATGATACAACGCGCGTTTTAAGCGATTCCATAGCCTGCGCGTTTTCCGGATTGGGCGGATGCGCCGGAAACGTTCCGTCCGGTTCCAAAAACTGCGACGGCGAAACGTCCGCGCCCAACGGCTCCAGCACGCGCTTGGCAAAAAAACCGCCGGCGCCGTGACTGGCGTCTACTGCTATCTTCATTCCCTTTAACGGCAGATACAATCCGGTGCCCCTGCGTATGGACTCCGTAAGCGTATCACAGTAAAGCCGCAGAAAATCGCGGCGCACGACCGTAGATTGAGATCCCGACCGTATCTTTTCGCCTGCGTCTGCAAGCGCTATTATCTCGTCGAGCTCTGCGGAATTGACGCCGCCGTCCTTGGTAAAAAACTTAAGACCGTTTATATCCTTGGGGTGATGGCTCGCCGTTATCATTATCGACCCGTCTATGAGCATCGACGGAAATTGAGTGACCAAAAACGCCGCAGGTGTGGAAAACATGCCGCAGTTGAAAAGCTCCAACCCGGAGTTTCTCAATGCGGAAACAGCCGCGTTGGTAAAAGCCTGTCCGGTAATGCGGCTGTCTCTGCCTATAGCTATTTTGCAGCGGTCTTTGCCCGTTCGTTTTGCGACCCACAGCGCAAATGCGCAAGCCAAGTCACGGACCGCCTGCTCGGTAAGCACGACCGGCTTACCTTCCGACGCTATCGCTCTGCCGCGAATGTCGGTACCGCTTTTTAATACGCCGTAATCGTTCATACAACCTCCGTTTACTCGGTCACATATATATTATAACGCTTTTTATCGTGTTTGACAAATGCTTTTCGCGCGTTTTCGGCAAATTAATATGAATTTACGCGCCGCCGCGGTCGGCAAACGATAACGATACTCTTTACTTTAAACTATTTCCGACAGTTCGCCGTAGCTACTTACGATATAATCTGCCGTGCATTCTTTTGTCTTATCTCTGTCGAACAAACACGTATCGATCCCGAACGCTTTTCCGCCGGCGATATCGGATGTAACGCTGTCGCCGATAACAAGCATCCTATCTTTATCCGCATATCCGATACGTTGGCATACACGTTCGAAAAAACGCGGATCGGGCTTATCGAATCCTATATCTTCCGAAATAAAAGCGCCGTCGATATGCCCTGCCAAAGCCTTTAAGCGTTCTTCGGCTATACGGGTGAAACTGTTGGTGACAACGTAAACTTTTATTCCGCGCTTTCTCATGCAATCGAGAAACCCGACGGCGCCGTCTAATACAAATCTCGTATTGCGCATTTCGTTTACGTATACAGCGTTCATTTCCGTGGGATCGAAATACTCGTTCAGTCTTTCGCGCAACATTACGAACCGCATTCCGTCAAGCTCGGCTCTCGTTATCTGCTTGTTCTCGAGCATACGCCAGACCAAAGTCGTTATTTCCGAATAATGGGAAACTATTTTATCGTCGCAGCTGTTTATCCCCACCGCTCTCGCAGCATTTACTACGGCGGTACGCATAGCCTTTTTAAAATCCAACAATGTTTCGTCGGCGTCGCACAGCAAAACGTCGTATCTGTTTCCGCGCACGCCGTCACTGATCAAAGTTTCCAAACGGTCGCATAACGACGGCTTTGAAGTGTCCAGCGTATGGTCCGCGTAACGGGAATACAAAGGTTCTCGGTCGTCGAGCAGTTTAGGCAAATATTTGACGATCGGCCGCGCGGTGTTTATTATACGGTCGATAATAACCTGTCGCGGCGCCGTCAAACGCACTACTCCGCAATGTCTGCGCAATAAATTTACATTGCGTTTATCGAGCACGGCTCCGCCGCCGCAAACGATGATATCCGCATCCGATCCTACCGCATCTTCGACTATGCTATGTTCGATACTTCTGAAAGCCTGCTCTCCTTCGCGCTCGAAGAACGTCGTAATATCGCCGTGGCGACTTACAAACACGTCGTCGGTATCTATTACCGTCTTAAACGGATGCCGTGATTTATATTGCCGCGCCAGCGTGGATTTGCCGCTTCCGGGCGCGCCGATAAGCGCTATATGTCCGTTCATTTCCGCCATAGCAGATACTCCGCGGCAAGCATATATCCTTCCGCGCCCAACCCCGTAATGCAGCCGTCGCAATGCTTTGCCGTAACGCTTACGGCACGGAACGGCTCGCGCGCAAGTATATTCGTAAAATGCACTTCCACCTTTTTCGCGGAACAGCAGTCCAGCGCATCCGCAATGGCATACGAATAATGCGAATACGCACCGGCGTTTATTATAAGCCCGTCAAACCCTCCGCGTTGGATCCTGTCAACGATCTCACCCTCTATGTTCGACTGAAAAAACTCTATATCCGCGCCGCGTTTTTCGGCAAAATCTTTTATCTCGTTTTCGATCTCGCCGAGGGTACGGCTGCCGTACATAGGACCGCGCTGTCCGACCATATTAATATTTACGCCGTTCAATACCAATATCTTCATATCTTTCTCCTATCCGTTATTACTGCCGTCTACGGCTTTTTGTACTGCGTCGAAAACACGCCGAATGTCGCACTGCGTATCCGTAAGTATCATATCGCCTTTAATAGCCTGAAACATGAGCATGTCCGCACCGTTCTGCGTTTCGGCTCCCGCCGCCGCACAGCGCCGCAAAAACGGAGTGCGGTCTTCGGTATAAATAAGATCGAACGCATAATCGAACTGCGGCATAACGCACATTACACGCAAAACGTCTTCTCCGTTTTGTCCGACGGGCGTACAATTGACTATCATTTGCGCGGACTGCCCGGTATACAATTTCGAACCGGCGCACATTTCCGTAAACCTTACCGCATTCATCAGCGAGCGGTTAAGCACGTACACCTGTTTGCCGTTACGACAAAGCGCAGACGCAACGGCACGAGCCGCCCCGCCGGCGCCGAGTATCAACGCCCCGTCGACACGATTTTTCCAATCCGAAAAATTTCTGTCCAGCGCAAGGACAAAACCGTCGCCGTCGGTATCAAAGCATTTACGGTCGCGCGAACGCACGACGTTGACAGATATATCCGCGCCCAAAAGTTTACCCACCGCGGTCTTATACGGCTTAGTAACGAAAAACCCGTCGCAGCGATCCAAAAGACCGCGGACCGTATTTTCAAGAAGATCGTATGTCACGTCACACACTTCGAAAGACAGCTCGAATCCGAGCGCATCCGCTATAGCGGCATGGATATTCGGCGACCGAGTATAACCTATGTCGCGGCCAATAAGCGCGAATTTATACACCTGTTACCTCCTTGAAAAACGCCGGATAACTTACAGAAACACACTCCGCGCCGATGATCTCCGCACCGCCGCCGGCAGCCGC
>CAJUBY010000037.1:0-11870 GCA_910585055.1 uncultured Christensenella sp.
TAAACTATCTTTCGGACTTTTTAAGCCGAATTTTACACAAGAAAACAAGTAAAATGAAATATGGAATATATAGTGAACAACAAGCAATCTTGATATGATAAATTTCAATTTATCTTTGAAAATAATGTGTATTTAAAAAGCTCTCGAACGAAATGTCCGAGAGTTTTTTGTCTCGCTTGAAAGTGCAACTCTTAAAAATTTAATTTTTTATTTCCCTATGGTAAGTGCGCTTAAGATGGGGCTTTTTAATTGAAATCAAAACGGGATTTATGTTTAACGGCAATGACTGTCGTGTTTTTTAATATGTAATGCCAAGAACCGAAAGAAAAATAGCGATGAAAAATCAATGAAAATAAATTGAAAAAGGTATTGACAAAAAGATCGTACGGGCTTATCATGATAATGAAAGGAGGACGGTATATGAAAAAGAAAATGATTTCTATATTATCGAGTATAATGCTGACGGTGATATCGGTAATTATGTTTTCCGGCTGTTATTATGAGAGAGCGAACGATTATACGGAAGAAGAACATATCACGCGCGTGACCAAGCTTGCAAAGCAGAGATACATAGATAACGGAGAATATACGTCATTGGAAGTATTTCCTTTGTATGATGAGAACGATGAACTCGGATATTTTTTAATAGAATTAGAACCGGCAGGATATGTGTATGTTAAGCTAAACGTAAGAGCCACAAAACATATTGGATTATATATACGAAAAGAAATGTTTGAACGTCCATGGTTCCATCATATTTATGAATACGGAAAAGAGATAAATATTGTAGTGGATGGTAAGGAATTATGGTATAAAGATATGCGCCCACTAGATGGCATTGAAATGACTGATTTAATATTGTTTTATAGTAGTCCCTTTGCAGTGTCGGGCATTTGTCGAGAGAAACTTTATTTATTAAATTGTTCTTCACATAACAAAATTCCGGCTGTAAAAAAAGACGGAGTTTATATTAATTTGATATCCATGGAAAATTTCAAGTTTAATGCAAATGAATATCATAATGTATTGGATTATACAACTGAATTTGTTAGCTTTATATATGCTCCGAGTTTTATATTGTAGATTATCCTTGCTTTTACAATTATTTTAAAGGAGATTAAATATGAACAACCAGTGTATGTCAATTAAGAAGATATTAATAGTCACACCATTTTTATTATTAATAATTTTACTATTTATTTGCCTATGCCGTACACAATGGGTTTATGCGGAAAATACAATAATAATCGACAGAACTGATGATATTGATCAAGAGAGTATTGAGACATATAATTTTGATGGTGATCCGGGAAATTATGCAATTGACCTTGATAATATTGGTAATCATAAAATAGAGTATTCGAATTATATATCTAATGGGAATTATTTTATTGTAAACCCATATCATGCTGAACATGATAAAAGTAAAAATGAAAACGGTACGTGCACAACGATTGCAATGCAGTTGTTGATTGGATATCATAATTATTATTCGGATAGACGTATTATACCAGAAGAAAGCGATAGCGGAAATAAATTTTTAATACCATATTATGCTGATCCTAAAGAGAATCCTAAAATATATAAATCAAGATATAAAAATTTATACATGAGTTTAGGTACAGAAGACGAATTATACAATGAATTATATAATTTGACACCTAATGCAGATGGATTATTGGGGCAAACTATTGGTAATGTATGTAGCGGTGCGAGAGAGTTTGTACGACATTATTCTTCGTATGGTTTACGCGATAGTGTGGATATTGATTCATCGTTGTATAATATGACTGATGTTTTATCCGAACTTAGAGCAGATCGGCCTGTTATATTAGTTTTTTCTCCTATTAGTTCGGGTGTCGATAGTGATAATAAATCATTTCACGTCGTAGTAGCGTATGGATATGCGGTGATTGATGGTAAATTAGGATATATTGTTCATTATGGATGGAGTACTAATTATAATCATGCTTGGGTGCCTGCCGATTGTTTCGGATATATGGCTACAATGAGAGTTAAACATGACCATAATTTCGTAGACAGTAATAATAATGTTTGGGTCGGCAGCGGAGACTCTTATCGTGAGTTAATATGTAATACTTGCGGTTGCAATACCGTGGATGATCTATACGGGGTAGAAGAAATTACAAACGTCGATTCTGAAAAGTCGGAGACACAATATCGAATAACCGGAGTTAATTACCCACTTTTGAATAGTATATGTATACCGCGTAGTATAAGGGATAAAGAAGTCGTAGAAATAGGTAACGGTGCGTTTAAAGAAACTACTATGAGCGGTATCACGTTCGGAGATATAACAAAAATCGGTAACGGTGCTTTCGAGAATTGTTTGAATTTGACGACGGTTGATATAATGTTCGTGGACAACATAGGCGACAACGCATTTTCGGGCTGTTCGAATTTAAGGGACATATACATATCAGACCGACTTACCGATATCGGCAAAGGAGCGTATCGCGGTTGTTATAATGCTACGATATATGTAAACGAAAACAATCCTAAATTTGCGACAGAACAGGGTAGCAATATTCTTTACGATAAGGATAAAACCGATATAATACATGCAGGAAAAGTCGATAGAAATTTAGAGATCCATTCGACCGTGACTTATATCGAAGACTATGCGTTTTCCGATAACATATATTTGGAAAGTATAAGGTTTAAAAGCAATCCGAAAATAGGCTGCGGCGCTTTTTCCGATTGCAAAAATTTAAAATGGATATATTACGAGCAAAGCGTACCGCCGGAAGTCGGAGAAGGCGCTTTGACGAATGTGGATGTTTCTATCAATGTACCTTACAAAGCGCAGTCTGCGTTTAAAACGGCTTTTTCGCCGTATCCTGAGAGCAATATAACGTCGGTGGAGTTTCTTGTTATATTCATTGACGGCGAAAGTATATTACATACCGAACAGGCGTATTACGGTTCGGATATAGATGAGTTTTATATCCCGGTTAAAACCGGATATACGTTTGTCGGATGGTATGACGACCCCGAGTTTACGGGAAATAAATACGAAAACGGCGGAGAATGGACGATCGACACAGACGTTATTTATTACGCAAAATGGACGGCGAATACCTATACTGTGATGCTTGATCCTGACGGAGGAATGTTGAACGGCGAGAATAGCGTAATAGCGGAATACGATAGCTTGCTGTCGATATCGGTAGCGGTAACACGGCAGGGCTATGAATTGGAGGGTTGGTACGATCAACATAATAAAAAATATATCACGGCAGAAGGTCAAGGCGTTGCGCCGTGGGATAAAGCGGAAAACTCTAAGTTGTCGGCATTGTGGCGACCGTACGAATATACGATCAAAATCACAGCCGACAAAATCGCGCTGACCGACGACGGTAA
Organism: uncultured Christensenella sp.; assembly: GCA_910585055.1. Taxonomy (GTDB): domain Bacteria; phylum Bacillota; class Clostridia; order Christensenellales; family Pumilibacteraceae; genus Anaerocaecibacter. The sequence goes on from CAJUBY010000037.1 coordinate 3,385, forward strand.
AGAAATATGGTTGGCAAGCAACGGTATATCTTTCGACAAAGATACAGTGGAATACGACTCGGAAATAACTGTAGGGGATATCAAAAAAGCTGTGGATAAAGCGCTTTACGATTATTTTTCCGATTATTCTTTGTTTAACGATACAGGGAAAATATATACTCATTGTTTATGGAACAGCGATGAAGTGGATTGGACGAGAATACCTTTGTTAGGCGAAAACGGGACTGAAATAACTATCAAGCCGCAGTGGATTAACGAACAGTATATGATAAAATTTGATACCGGCGTAAACGGACTGGCAGTAAACCCTATGACCGTCACTTACGGCAACGCGATTTCTTTGCCTAACATGCAGAGAGCTGGGTACACGTTTAAAGGCTGGTATTTCGGAAATGTTTTGCAAAATTGGAATAAAGTCGATGACTTGACAAAAGGCGAGCAGAATAAACTCGGTGAGGCGCCGCCGGAAGTAATGTTTATTGCCAAATGGGAAGCATTTAGGTTCACGGTAACGTATAAAGCGAATAAAGGCTCTGGGTATATGGCTGTATCATCGCATTTGTACGGCGATACAAGCAAATTAAAGAAGAACACGTTTACGAGAACAGGGTATAATTTTATAGGTTGGTCGGAACTTTCGAGCGGCGGTGTCAAGTATTACAACGAATCAAAAGCGTCGGATGCATATTACGCAACGGTAAATAATATCTACGACGGAGCGAATAAAACCAATATAGATTTATACGCCGTATGGGAACCCATAAGGTATACTATAAACTTCGGCAATCTCGCCGACGGAATGAAGGCATATCCCAATTACTATTATTACGACGAAGGTTTGCCGGTGCTTCCGAAACTGTATTACAAAGGAAGTAGCGGCGGGCGCGATACGGAAGTAGAGACGTATGCATGGTACGATAATATAGGATTTACTGTGACCGCAAAGACGTTTAAACCCCAAACCAAGACAGGCAGTATCACGATGTACGCCAAATACGAATATTTTTTATTGGCAATATACGATAACGGCCTGACTTATAAAGTGACAGATGCCGGAATAAATAATAATCCGCATATTGACGTAGATGTTTATCTCGACAGCGTGTATTACGCTAAAGTCAAAAATACTACGTTGAAAAAAATCAAATTCGAATTGTCGTTTAATCTATGGGAAGTCGACGACGGATACCAACATATATATTTATTTAATAATGTAGATCCGCTTTGTAAATGGAGTAAAAAAATGGACCATACCGGCGGAAAGAAATCTTATAAATATACGATCGAGCTCGATCTTGAATCAAATTATTATACCGACATTTTTCGTTTTAGATTCGATGCATCGGGTTGGGGATCGGATACATGGAAGTTTAACGAGTTTAATTTAAAAGTTACTTTAACCGATTGAGCGAAACCATAATTTCCAAAAGCGAATTATAATAAATGTGATAATTAATCCAGTATTGACAAATTTACTATTACGTGTTACAATAAACTTACTTTAACTGAATCGAATTTTGTCGTAACCGATCTATCTGTTTTTACTCACATGATTTGTGTCAGTGTATTGTTCGGTCGGGTGAGTCTGTTGTTTATCGAAATACGTATAAAGGGAGAAACGATATGAAAAGAAAACTGTCGATAGCTACATTGATTGCGGTCGTGTCGGTGTTGTCGCTGGTTGTATTTTTCGGGTGCGGAAGCGACGATAATTTACCGTTATATAAATTCCCGGAAACAAGCGAGCCTTTAAAGGAAGGCGCGTATTTCATGACCGACCTGGGATACGCGGCGTTAAAACATAAATATGCCAAATATGATTTCCCGGATGTAGAATTCGACGCTGTCATCAAAGATAACAAGATCAGGGTAGATCATATTTTTGTCACAAATATCAGCGGAGACCAAATATACGACGACGAATGGGTATGGTATAAGACGCGCGTATACGAAATATGCGAAAAAGACGGTCAATATTTCGGAACGGATAAATACGGCAATTTAACAGTAAAAATAGCTCAAAACGGAGACATTTTACATATAGACGATGACGAGAATATATATCAATTTAAATTAGACAGAAAATATATTTTATCCGAAGATCATGTCGAATCCGAAGATCCGAAAGATTTGAGAGTCGAGTGCAACGACCGCATCAGCGTTAGATGGTCGCCGCACCGTTATGCCGGATACGGGGCATATGCGGAATTGATGTCTGCGGATGACGGTAATTTGGTGAGTAAACAAATAGATTTTCCTTATATGAATTCGTATGTATTTTCTTACAGTCCGGATAAGTTATCGACAGGTAAATACATATTAAAAGTTGGTTATTTAGGCGGTATTGCGCTCGATAAATCAGCTAAAGAAGTATTAACTATAAACGATTCGCCGGGATTAGAGTTTGAGATCAATGTAACGGATGACGGCTTTACTATGTATCCGGGATACTTTTTCCCGGAAATAGGTACATATTTATACGAAGCCGTGTATCGCATAACCGATAACGGTTATGAAACATATATCAGGAACAGAGGTGACGCCCCGAATAGAAACGAACTGTATGTTTATACGGACCACTATACTGTTTTAATGGGTGATACTCAGATCGTATATTCGATGGAAAGCACAGATAAAAAAATATATTGTTGTTACGATTGGGGAACGCGAACGCCGTCGGGGATCCGAATCGCAAGAAAAACATTTGGTCACGGTGATGATTATTTGTATGTGGAGTATTCGGACATTGTATTGGAGTTTAAAAGAGACAAAGATTTTAAGGAGGAATCTGTCAGTTATCTAGATGAACCTGATATAATACAGATCGTTGTCGATACCGACGACCCGTATATTCGGATAGCGTGGAGCGAATTGATTCCGCACAAATATATCGGTTTTCTTTGTTTTTTCGAAAGATCCGATTCGTCACGACTTTTCGTCAATAAATATTTAAGTCTCGATAACGGAGCTTTTGAATTATACATAGATAAAAACGACCTGTTGCCGGGCGATAATTTGTTGTTTTTGGAAGAGATCGGTTTATATGCGGTCGATAATGAAAATAAAACTTATAAATGGATATGTTATTCGAGTGGTATAGGTTTTATTATATCTGTTTCCGATGACGGTACGATAACCGTAAGACGGAGATGATGCGAAACGAATTTGTTTTTATTGATTTTATAAGCAAGGGCATAGTCGGATATACATTTAATATTGCACGGCGATCACAAAAAAACGCTCTCTCGTACAATGCGAGAGAGCGTTTTAAGTTTATGAGTATACGTGCCGTTATTTGCCCGCGCGCTTTTTGTAGCCTTCCAATCTGTCTTTGGCTTCCTGTTCGGCGCGTTCGAACAGAGCTTGCGCTATCTCGGGTTTCGCTTTGGCGAGCGATTTGTAACGAGTTTCGCCGGCGATGAATTCCTGATAGTTGCCCGTCGGATCTTTGCTGTCGAGAATGAACGGATTTTCGCCCTTTTCGGCAAGCTCGGGATTAAAGCGGTAGAGCTGCCAGTAACCGGCTTTGACCGCTTTGTCTTCTTCGGACATGCCCTTGCTCATGTCGATACCGTGGTTGATACAAGTCGCGTAAGCGATTATAAGCGACGGGCCGTTGTAAGCCTCGGCTTCCGCGATAGCTTTTAAGACCTGGTTTTTATCGGCGCCCATTGCGACCTGCGCGACATAAACGTAGCCGTATGTCATAGCCATTGCGCCGAGATCTTTCTTTTTGGTGCGCTTTCCGCCTGCGGCAAACTTGGCTACCGAGCCGGTAGGGGTGGACTTACTGGACTGACCGCCGGTGTTGGAATACACTTCGGTGTCCACGACGAGCACGTTTACGTCTTCTCCGGAAGCGAGCACGTGATCCAATCCGCCGTATCCGATATCGTACGCCCAGCCGTCGCCGCCGAAAATCCAGATCGATTTTTTGATGAGACAGTCTTTTTCGGCGTAAATCTCTTTAACGAGGTCGTCGCAGTCGCAACCGCAGTCTTTGCAGCCTTCGAGTGCTTTTACAAGTGCAGCCGACGCGGTTTTGCTGCCCTCGGCATCGTCCATGTTTGCGATCCAATCTTTGCAAGCTTTTGCGCCTTCGTCCCACTTGTTCCATTTTTCGGCAAGCTCTGCGACTTTGTCTTTGAGCGCCGCGCGGCGTGCTTTATATGCAAGGTGCATGCCGTAGCCGTATTCCGCGTTGTCTTCGAACAGCGAGTTTGCCCATGCCGGACCTTTGCCTTCCGCATTCTTGGTGTAAGGGCAGGTGGGCGCCGATCCGCCGTAAATGGACGAACAGCCGGTAGCGTTTGCGACGATCATGCGGTCGCCGAAAAGCTGGGTAATAAGTTTGATATACGGTGTTTCGCCGCAGCCCGCGCAAGCGCCCGAGAATTCGAACAGCGGCTGTTTGAACTGGCTGCCTTTTACTGTGTCGACTTTGACTTTGTCCGCAACATTGACGAACGGGATAGTCTGAGAATGCGCATAATTGGCGTTTTCGGCGTCGATAACGTCGTCGAGCGGTTTCATTACCAGCGCTTTCTCTTTCGCAGGGCAGACGTTGGCGCAGGATCCGCAGCCCGTGCAGTCGAGCGGTGATAGCTGTATGCGATAGTTGTAGCCGGTGTTTTTAAGCTGTGCGATCGCCGTCTTGGTAACATACGACGCAGGCGCGTTTTTGTCCTGTTCCGCCGTGGACAGAACGGGGCGCAGACATGCGTGCGGACAGACGAGCGAGCACTGATTGCACTGAATGCAGTTGTCGGGGATCCAAACGGGAACGGTGGGCGCGATCCCACGTTTTTCGTACTTGGTGGTACCGCTGGGGACCGAACCGTCGGGCGCGAATGCCGAAACGGGCAGTTTGTCGCCTTCCTGACGGAGTATGGGATCGACAACGTTTTTAAAGTATTCGTCGCCCTTCACTTCCGCAGCTTTTGCGCCCGTAGTAGCGTTAGCCCACGATGCGGGGACTTTTATCTCTACAAGACCGGCAATTGCGTTGTCTACGCAGGCGTAGTTCATGTTAACGACATCGTCGCCTTTTTTGCCGTACGCTTTTTTGATCATCTGCTTCATGTAACCGGCGGCTTCCTCGTAGGGGATGATACCTGCGAGCTTAAAGAACGCGGCTTGGCAGACGGTGTTTACGCCCTTGCGCGCGCCGATCTCGTTTACGATCTTAAGCGCGTCGATCGTGTAAAGCTTGATGTGCTTTTTGGCGATGGTCTGTTTCATCGCGGCAGGGAGTTCCGTATCGAGCTGTTCGGGAGTCCAGTGGCAGTTCAAAAGGAACACGCCGCCGTCCTTAATGTCGTCGACCATGTTGTAATGCGTGACGTACGACGGGTTATGACATGCGACAAAGTCCGCCTGATCGATTAGATACGTCGATTTTATGGGAACGTCGCCGAAACGCAGATGCGATATGGTAAGACCGCCCGACTTTTTGGAGTCGTAGAAGAAGTAACCCTGCGCATACTTGTCCGTGTGATCGCCGATTATTTTGATGGAGTTTTTGTTTGCGCCTACAGTGCCGTCGCTGCCCAGTCCGTAGAATTTGCAGCGGATCGTGCCTGCGGGCGACGCATTGACGAATTCCGAATAATCGAGCGACGTGTTTGTAACGTCGTCGTTGATACCGACCGTAAAGTGATTTTTGGGATTTGCCGCGGCGAGATTTTTATAAACCGCATTTACCATGGACGGATTGAATTCTTTGGAACCCAAACCGTATCTTCCGCCGATGACCTTTATGTTGGTCTTGCCGGCTTCGGTAAGCGCCGTGCAAACGTCCAGATAAAGCGGTTCCCCGAGGCTGCCCGGTTCTTTGGTACGGTCGAGTACCGCAATGCGTTTGACAGACTTGGGAAGGGCGTCGATAAAATATTTGACGGAGAACGGACGGTAAAGACGGACTTTGAGCAATCCGACTTTTTTGCCTTGCTTTGCGAGATAGTCGACGGTCTCTTCGACGGCTTCGCAGCCCGAACCCATCATTACTATTACGTCTTCCGCTTTCTTGTCGCCGTAGTATTGGAACAGCTTGTACTCTCTGCCGGTGAGTGCCTTAACTTCGTCCATCATCGCCTGAACGATATCGGGCGTAGCGTCGTAGTATTTATTGGCGGCTTCGCGGTTTTGGAAATATATATCCGCGTTCTGCGCCGTGCCTTTCTGGTGCGGATGATCGGGATTGAGTGCGCGCGATTTAAACTCGCGGATCTCTTCCATGCAACCCGTTTTTTCCGCCAATTTTTTGATTTCGTCGTACTCTATACCGTCGATCTTGTCTATCTCGTGACTGGTACGGAAACCGTCGAAAAAGTGCAGGAACGGTACTTTTGCTTTAAGCGTGGAAAGATGGGAGACGAGTGCGAGGTCCATAGCTTCCTGTACGGAGTTGGACGCGACCATAGCAAAACCCGTCTGACGGCAAGCCATAACGTCCGAGTGATCGCCGAATATGTTGAGCGCGTGCGCCGCAAGCGCGCGTGCGCTTACGTGAAACACCGACGGCAGTAATTCACCGGATATCTTATACATGTTGGGGATCATGAGCAGCAAGCCTTGGCTGGCAGTATACGTAGTGGTGAGAGCGCCTGCACAGAGCGAGCCGTGTACGGCGCCCGCGGCGCCGCCTTCGGATTGCATTTCGGCTATACGGAGTTCTTGTCCGAACATGTTTTTGCGACCGGCGGTAGCCCATTCGTCGGCATACTCCGCCATAGGCGAGGACGGCGTAATGGGGTATATCGCCGCAACTTCCGAAAAGGCATAAGCCACGTGGGAAGCGGCGGTATTGCCGTCGATTGTCATCTTTACCATAAAAACCTCCAAAGTAAATTATAACTTGATTGAGTGTGATATTCCACAACCTTTATATTATACTTCCTGTACGTTTTAAAGTCAAGACTTAACCGTAAAAATATTGTGTTTTTTAACGGTGCGCCGAGATCTTTCGGTGCGCGATCCGAAGATATAAAAAATATATAAGGCGTTTTCGGTTTATTTGATTGACAGGCCGTCGACTGCGTTGTAAAATTGTTACGGAGCATTTCAATGGATATAACTATCACGCCGAATATTATCTCGAATACGGCAAAAGAATCGGATATACGGCTTTCGGAGTCGGATGCGGAACGCTTTGCCGCACAGCTGCAAATACAGTTCGACGTTTTTGCGGCACTCCTGAAAACGGATACCGTCGGTATCGAGCCTGTATTCGGAGTTTTGGGCGGAGACTTCCGCGCGGAGAAGACCGGCGTATGAACGTTACGGATATGACGGTCGCGGAACTGTCCGCGGCGCTTGACGAGCGCAGAATATCGGCGGTCGAGACAGCGGCGGCGTATTCGGAACGGATACGAAAGACCGCCGATCTTAATAATTTTATAACAGTGTGCGACGACGTTATGCGTCGGGCGCAAAAAGCGGATGAAATGCGTATGCGCGGAGACTGCGTAAGCCCGATCTGCGGAATACCCGTCGCATTGAAAGACAATATCCGAACGCGCGGGATAAAAACGACCTGTGCGTCGGCATGTCTGAAAGATCATGTGCCCGATACGGATGCCGCGGTAGTAAAAAAGATCGTGGGCTGCGGCGCTGTGATGATCGGAAAGACAAACATGGACGAATTCGCCATGGGCAGCACCAATACGAATTCGGCTTTCGGTTGCGTCAAAAATTCGCTCGACGTAACGCGTGTCGCCGGCGGAAGTTCGGGCGGATCGGCTAACAGCGTAGCCGCGCGTCAAGTGCCTTTTGCGTTAGGTACGGATACCGGCGGATCGATCCGTCAGCCTGCGGCATACTGCGGTGTTGTCGGATTGAATCCTACTTTTTCTTCTGTAGATAAACGCGGTACGGTCGGATTGTCGCCGTCGCTTGATAGAATAGGAACTTTTACAGTAAACTGTACGGATGCCGCTATCGTATTCGGCGCGATATCCGACGTGTGCGACGAAAAACATAAAATTACGCTGCACGGCGATGTTCGCGGCGTAAAGATAGGTGTAGCCGACGAATTTTTGAATGCGCAAGGTTTGAGCGACGGCGTAAAAGCGGGATTCGACCGTGCCGTTTCGGTTCTGGAAAACCGCGGCGCAATCATCAAGAGATTGCGTATCCCTTCTTTTGATCTTGCGCTTGCCGCGTATCACGTTATATCTTCGGCGGAAGCGGCGCAATGTTTTACAAAAACGGTCGGCAGCGTCGATATGAGGCTTTTGGGCGAAGAAGTAAAACGGCGGCTGATAATCGGCAGGATCGTTACGACGGGGGACAACTACGAAAATATTTATTTAAAAGCGGCGCGAATAAGATCGGCGGTAAAACACGAATACGAAAACGCATTGCGCGATTGCGAAGTGTTGATGTGTCCATCGGCGCCTACGACGGCGACAAGGATAAGCGATGAGCTGGATCCCGATAAAGCGCACGGTAACGATATGTTCGCCGCGCCGGCAAGCCTTGCGGGA
>CAJUBY010000037.1:11880-18479 GCA_910585055.1 uncultured Christensenella sp.
GGGACTTCCTGCGGTCAGCGTGCCGTTCGGATTTTCGAACGGGATGCCGTTAGGCGTTCAGATAATCGGACGGGCGTTCTGCGAATATGATATACTGAATATCGGACGCGCGCTCGAATTATCCCTATGATCCGATCTTGATATTTTTGTTTTAACGACGTGAAGCCGTCAACGCTGCTTTAAAAGAATAATTAAGACGGATAATCCGCACAATATCGGTATGAAAGCCGTAGAGCGGATAACAGGCAAATTCAATACATCCGAAAATATAGTTACGCACGAGCTGAAGTGCGGCAAAATAAGCGGCGCTTTGATCGTTCATCCCGATCTGTCCGACGCAGCAGTTGCACGTGCGGCGATTTTCGCATTGGAAAACTGCGCGCAAAAATTGTCTTCACTGGATGATTTCGTGCGCTATGCATTGCTCGAATACGATATAAAGATTTCTGCGGATGTCGACGACTGTGTTAATAAACTGCTCAACGGCGACATGCTGCTCTGTGCGGAAAACGACGACAGATACGCAGTAATAAACGCTCGGTCGTATACGACGCGCAGTATCATAGAACCGCCGACCGAAACGGTTATGCGCGGTCCGCGCGAAGGGTTTATCGAAGATCTTAAAACCAATCTTTCGCTTTTGGAACGTCGGCTCAAAACTCCCGATCTTTCCATCGAGCGCATGGAGATAGGACGCCGCACCAAAACCAATATAGCGTTATGCTATCTCGGATCTGTGGCGCAGCCAAGCGTAGTGAAAAAGATAAAACAGCGGTTATCGAAGATCGATATAGACGGGGTAGTGGACAGCCACTATCTTGTGCCGTATATCGAGGAAAAGCCTCAGTCGCTTTTTACCCAAACCGGTATCAGCGAAAAACCCGACGTTGTCGCCGCCAAGGTTTTGGAGGGACGCGTTGCGATAATCGTTGACGGGTCGCCGATGGTGGTGACTGCGCCCTTCCTTTTGTTGGAAGAATTTCAGTCTGGCGAAGATTATTATCAACGTTCGGCATACAGTACGTTTGTACGCATATTGAGATATTTGGGACTTATACTTGCGACGTTGCTTCCCGGTCTGTACGTTGCGTTACAGAATTTTCATTATACGCTTATACCCGTGCGGTTCATGATAACGCTGATGACTGCGATAAAAGGTCTGCCGCTTTCGCCGCTGTCCGAAACGCTGCTCGTATTGCTGCTGTTCGAGATAATACGCGAAGCGAGCGTAAGAATGCCGCGTGCCGTCGGAATGGCGATGAGCATAGTCGGCGCACTGGTTTTGGGCGAGACGGCGGTAAATGCCGGGCTTATAAGTTCTCCGGCGGTAATGGTGACGGCGTTAAGCTCGATCGCGCTGTTTACCGTGCCCAATTTTATAGGACCGATGAGCGTACTGCGGATACTGTATACTTTGGTCGGCGGTCTGTGCGGATTTTTCGGGCTTATACTCGCCGTGCTGTTTACTTTGCACTATATATGTTCGCTCAACGCTTACGATACCCCGTATCTGGCGCCGCTCGCGCCGCTTGTGTACGACGACTTTAAGGACGCGATCGAGCGCGGCCCGTTGCCGGATATGAAAAAACGTCCCAAATCTATACCCAATATAAACGGAACAAGGCAGGTGTAGCGACATGAATCAGTCGGATACCGCAGCAAAAGAAGAGTCGGTCGGAAAAAACGAGTCGGCAATGGATGTTGGCGATACCAATACCAATATGACCAAACAGTCGACAGGCAGACAGTTGGTCGCTATAGTGTTTTTGCTCGCGCTCGCCACAAAAATGTTTTTGTTGCCTATATTTTTAATACAGACGCCGGGCCGCGACGCTTATATCGCAATGTCTGTTTTCGGAGCGTTCGATCTTTTGCTGCTAGTTATGATATTGATCGCTATAAAGATATCGAGATCGGATTTTTTCGAACTGCTATCGTCTGTTATAGGTAAAGTCGGATCCAAAATAGCCGTAAGCTTGGTTGCGCTGTTTTTGCTGTTTAAACTGAATATATGCGTCGCGGAAATACTTACGTTTTACGGGACCAACGTTTTTACGGATTTCGATACATCGTTGATGATAGTGGTCCTGCTTGCTTTTTTTACCGCTGTGGGAACTCACACTCTGCGCTCGCTGTGCAGATTGAACGAAATACTGGCGCCCATACTCGTAGTGTGCCTTGCCGTGCTTACAGTTATAGTTATTATGACGGCGGTCGATCTTGCCAATATATTTCCGGCTGTCCGCAACGGTGAAAAATTCGTATCGGGAACTTTTCACCATGCGGCATGGACGGGCGACTTTACTCCGTTGGTGCTGTTTATAGGCAGAACGAAAACAAAAAAGCATACCGGGATATATGCTGCGGCAAGCGGCTTGATAGGTACTGCGACTGCAGTCTTTTTCGCCATTGTGCTGAGCGCCGCGTTCGGTAACGTCACTATGCTTGTGGACAGCACCACAAATTTATCGAGTATACTGCAGTATACTTCCGGCAATGTTTACGGCAGGCTGGATATGTTTTCTTCGATATTGTGGAGCATATCGGTTTTTATGGAAGCGTCGCTCTTCTTTTATGCGGTATGCCGGTGTATTACGTATGTGATAGGCGTCAACAAGCATTTTGCCGTATCTCTGGGGGTATGCGTTGCCGTGTATGTCGTACAGGTGTTTGCTTTTTTGGATTTGATGCGGTTTTCTATTATAGTATCGTCGTACGCGTGTTCCGTTATTGTTCCGACAGCGGCGTTTGCGATCTCTGCGGCGCCGCTTGTGTGTGCGCTTATAAATAACGGTAAACAGCGCCGTAAAAGCACCGAGGCAAAAGGAGATGCGCATTGAAAGATCGTAAAAAACTGTTGATATATAAAATACTGCTTTTCGCATTTGCGTTTTTTATTGCGTTCATGCCGTCTACGGCAATGCGCAGTCAGGAAGTCAACAGCCGCGTTATAGTGGAGATACTCGGCATAGACGGAAAAGATAAAATAAGTCTTACCGCGCAGTACGTCATGCCTACGGACTCGCAGGAGTCGACGGGAAAAGACACCGTTACGGTAACGGGCGATACGCTTACCGAAGCAGTAGAAACATTGAATACGGCGCTCGGCAGACGCGCGGAGCTGGGGCATTGTTCCATGGTCATTATAGGCAAGGACGTTGATCCTTCTATATTGGGCACATTGATGACGGCGACCGACGTTACCGCTGACGTGTGGCTGTCCGCCGCAGAGGATAATGCAGAGAAATTGATAGGAGACATAACCGATTTTATGAGCAAGACCGGCGCTACCGATGCCGACTTTATAGCGTACAGCGCCAGGAAAGCGCATATCGCAACAAATACGCTGCTCGGCTTTTTATCAGATCTCGGCAGTGCGTCGAAAAGCGCGTATATCCCGGTCGTTCAAATGCTGGAAGACTGCAGCGGCGACGGTGAACAACAGGGTGGCGAGAGCGGCGGTTCCGGCGGCGAAAGTTCGGGCGGAACGGGCGGCGGACAGGAACAAAGCGGTAGCTCGGGCGGCGAAGGCGGGGGCGCAGAGCAAAAGAAAAATACCGGTATGTGCGTCGACAGACTTGCCGTATATGCGGATAATGCGAGAGTGGGGATACTTGAACGCGAGTCGGCACGCGGCGTGGCGTGGGCGAGCGCACCGATAGAAAAGGGGATAGTGGTCGCGGATATAGACTACGGCGGAAAGACCGTAAAAAATGTTTCGGGAAGACTTCTTAAAAAATATTCGTCGGTCAAGATAGACGCAAAGCACGAACGCGCTACCGTAAAGATAAAAGCATATATCGAACCCAACGGCGACAAGTTCAACGAGATTGGTTCGAGCAACAGCGAAAAGGCGAACGCCGCGCTGCGCGCAGGGTTTGCAAAACAAATAAAACACGAAGTGGAGTGCGCGTATGCCGACACGGTGGCAGTGAATTGCGATCCTTTATTTGTGGGCAGGGAGTTTTACAGATACGCACCCGATTATTACGAAAACGGCTACGTATACGCAAACATAAAGGTCGACGTGGAAGTAAACGTCGCTATCAAATAAAACGATTTTAGTACCCCAAAAAGCTTGACACGCAGCCGGGAATATAATATAATATTTAAGTAAATTCGGAGTTCGTGGAACAAAGGAGGTGTGAATAATGGCAGTAATCCGTGTAGGCGAAAACGAATCGCTCGACAGTGCGCTCAAACGTTTTAAACGCAAGTGCCAAAAGGATAATATTTTGGGCGATATGCGTAAAAAGGAGTACTACGAAAAACCCTCCGTCAAGCGTAAAAAGAAAAAGGAAGCGGCGCGTAAACGCTTCAGATAACCGAACAATTGCGGCATCGGTAAGCGTAAAAAGCCGTAGCGGTAATTTGTGTTCAAACGTAATATAAAAAAATTTTTCCGCGGTTTATCGCGGTCATAATTTAATTTCGCGGTTCCGCCGATTCGGAGCCGCTTTTCTTTTTGTGTTACACATACTATATATAGGAACATGATTTTGCCGAAATCAACATTATATTGCGGTTTATAAAAGTTTACCAAATACCACAAAAATGTCGGTGCGAAATAGTTTGACTTTTGTCATTTTATGCGATTTAATACGGGTATTCTCATTTATGCAATACCCGTTCTCTTAGTCCCGTTGTTTTCACATTTTAAACGACTTTGTTAAGTTGCCCCTGTATTGCGTAAAAATTTCACAATGGAGGTGTTACTTATGAAAAGGCATGATTTTATCGTATACACTATGGTAAAAAACGGGTTCCGTACTTCTCTGAAAGGCTTCGATCAATTTTGTATGTGCGTAGAGCATTATGCCGACGATCCTACGGCTACGATTGCAAGCATATACAAACGCGTCGCATATTATTTCAAATGCACCGAAAGTTCGGTTGAAAAGAATTTGCGAAGACTTTTTGAAAGTTCGGATGCCGCTGCCGCTATAGGCAGGATGTTCGGCATGCGTTTTGCCGATACGGGAAACAAAGAAATAGTGTCGATGTTTTCCAATTATGTCGAATTACAGCGCGAACATTACGTGTGAATTCGGTAACGTTACCACTCGGTATTAAGTTACATAATAAATCGGCGACAGATAAAATTACGCTCTCGAGGTTTTCATCGATAACGTGATATCAGATCAGCCGAACGTCGTTTGTTTGGTTTTTATAAATCGCCTTCGGTATAATTGATCGTATAATTGCAGAAATCGATGTTCCGCTAGCTGTTTTCATAATACCGTACCGTTCCGCTTTTGTTTCTTGCTTGTAGGCGAAACACGATTATATAGCGTACATAGCTATATTCCGGTCATTTGATAGGAACGCATATAATCGTAATACGATCCGTATGTGTCGGCGTAGCCTTTGTTAGGCAAAATAAAAAGCGCGGCGACGTTTCCGCCGTCCGCGCTTCGGGCGGAGCGTTACAGTTGCTTCAAACTTTTCTTCAATTCCGTCAACTGTCGCTTTAGTTCGGCTTCGGCACAACCGCCTGCGACCGATCTGCGCGCAATGGCGTTAGCCGGTTTCACGGCGTCTTTTATGTCATTACCGAAAAGCGGCGAAAATGCTTTGAACTCGTCGACTGAAAGGCTTTGGAGCGTTTTTCCGTTGTTAACGCAATACAAAACTATCTTTCCCGTTATTTCGTGTGCGGAACGGAAGGGCAGACCTTTTTCGGCAAGGTAGTCGGCGCATTCCGTTGCACAGGAATATCCGCCTGCCGCTGCGGCGTTGAGTCTTTCCCGTACAAACGTTACTTTGTTCGTAAACGCCGAAAATACGCGGAGCGACAGCGAGACTGTTTCGGATGCGTCGAAAATGTATTCTTTGTCTTCCTGCATGTCCTTGTTGTAGGCGAGCGGAAGACCTTTCATCACGGTCGTCAAGCCCACCAGATCGCCGATGACTCTGCCGCACTTTCCGCGTAGCAGTTCGTTTACGTCGGGGTTCTTTTTCTGCGGCATTATAGACGATCCGGTACTGAACTCGTCGGGCAGGGAAATAAACCCGAACTCTTCGCCCGACCAGTATATAAATTCTTCGTTTATGCGCGACAGGTGAAGCATTATCTGCGATACGCAGGACAGATATTCCAGTGCAAAGTCGCGGTCGCTCACTCCGTCGAGCGAATTCTGCGTAATGCCGTCGAATCCCAAAAGTTCCGCGGTATAACTTCGGTCGATAGGGAACGTAGTGGAAACACATGCGCCGCAACCCAGCGGCGATACGTTCACGCGTTTTCTGCAGTCTTTCAAACGCTGTGCGTCGCGTAAAAACATGTTTGCGTACGCGCAAAGATAGTGCCCGAGCGTAGTCGGCTGCGCTTTTTGCATATGAGTATACGCAGGCATGGCGGTCGAGATCTCTGCTTCCGCGCGTTTGGATAATGACGTTATCAGATCTTTCAAAAGTTCGGTTTGTTCGTCGATACGGTCGCGCACATAAAGACGGGTGTCGGTCGCCACCTGATCGTTTCGGCTACGTGCCGTGTGGAGCTTTTTACCGACGTCGCCAATACGCGCAACCAGAGTGTTTTCCACAAAAGAATGTATATCTTCCGCGCCGGTTATTTCGAGTTTGCCGGATCCTATATC
>CAJUBY010000038.1 GCA_910585055.1 uncultured Christensenella sp.
AACACAGCGTCCTTGCCCTTGAGATTGTCCGCATGGTACTCCTCGGGGAACTTAACCTTAACGTCGCGCTCCTCGCCTTTGACCGCGCCGACAAGCCCGTCCTCGAATCCGGGAATAAACGAATTGCTGCCGAGTTTAAGCTCGTGATTTTGCGCGGTACCGCCGTCGAACTTAACGCCGTCCACCGAACCCTCGAAGTCTATAACGGTAACGTCGCCGAGCTTTGCGGGGCGATCGACTTCGACGTTGCGCGACGCTTGCTTGAGATCGGCGTCGATACGCGCCTGCACGTCTTCGTCGCTTACATTATACTCAATCTTGGGCAATTTAATACCTTTGTATTCGCCCAGCTTTACTTCGGGATACAGCGTGACCTTAAACGTAAACGCAAACGCCTCGCCCTCTTCCGCTTTCTCGAACGAAACGTTAGGCTGACCGAACACTTCGAGTTCGGGATGCTTGTCGAGTTCCTCGCGGTATACGCGGTTTATGCACATGTCTACCGCGGCGTCGAAGAATACTCCCGCGCCGTAATGCATTTCTATCAATTTGCGCGGCGCTTTTCCCGGCCTGAATCCCGCGACTTTATATCTGCCCTTGGTACGGTTATAAGCGTTTTCCAATTCCGCTTCCCACTCTTCCGCATTGAGCGCTTCTCTGAACACCGCTTCGTTCGGTTTTTTATCGAAAGTTGACTTCATACAGTCCTCCAAAAGAAATCATAACCATATTATTTTATCACGACCGGCTGTTATTGTCAATCTTTTAAGCACATTATAAACCGTTTACAAAAATGATTTTTCGTGGTAAAATATATATAAATATTATAATAGCAACGGTGCCGCGAATCATGCCGAAAGACGCATTGACTATTTACAGATCCGCATGCGAGCTGGATATGCTCGTAGGCGGCAGGATCGACAAAGTGACCATGCCCAACGCCGACACGGTCATTCTCCTTTTTCATACAAGCACGGGCAATCACAGGTTGCTTCTTTCGTGCAATCCTTCGCTGCCGCGCGTACACATAACCGCATTACAGTACAAAAATCCCGAAACCGCGTCCGGCACGCTGATGTACTTCAGAAAACGCCTCACCGGCGCCGTGCTTTTGTCCGTGGAAAAATACAAAAGCGAACGAATGATAGGTTTTGTACTTACCGCGCTCGATGAACTGCGCGAGCGCGTTCGCTACGAACTGTACGCAGAACTGACAGGTAAATGCGCAAATATTATATTCGTCGAACAAAACGGGATAATCGGAAACGCGCTGCGTAAAATTTCAGCCGACGTCGAAGGCAAACGCGCCGTTTTTCCCGGTCTTAAATACGCCTATCCTTCCCCTACCGGCAGAGTCGATGTATTCGACCGTACGGAGCTTACGCGCCGTATAATGCAAACGGACGGCGTCAGTGCGCGTACCGCGGTCAATAAGTGCGTCGCAGGGCTTTCTCCGGCGACCGTAGACGAGCTGTTTTACAGACTGGATATAAGCGACGATACGCCGCCGTCCGAGGCCGTGGCAAACATGTTTGCAGACGCCGCACAATCCCTGTACGACGCGGTACCGGATCCTTGCGTAACGTTCGACAAGGACACGGGCAAGCCTGCGGATTACTTTATAATGCCGTATAAAACGGCCGGCGGCACTATAAAACATTTTTCGTCGATCAACGCCGCAATGGACGAATATTATTCGGCGCTGTTCTCCGCGGCGGACTTTTCGGCGTATGTAAAACCGCTTCGCGCCGCAGTAAAAAACGCAGTCGCAAAAAACAAAAAACGTCTTGCGGACGCGGTCGCCAAGCTTGACGAAAGCGAAAACGCAGACCGTGACAGAATGCTCGGCGACATCGTAACCGCCAATATCTACCGTATAAAACGCGGCGACGCGATTCTCACAGCGGATAACTTTTACGACGAAAACGGCGGTACCGTCACCGTAAAACTCGACGTTGCCAAAAACGCACAGCAAAACGCCGCGGCTTATTACAAGGCTTACAACAAAAAGAAAAAAGCCGCCGTTTACGCGCGCGAAGCGCTGGAAAAAGCGACCGACGTACTCGATGTTCTGGATGGCATTTCCGCAGAACTCGACTTATGTACCGAAAAACGCGAGCTGGACGAAGTGCGCGGCGAGCTTGCTTCGCTCGGTTTTATAAAGCCCGAAAACAAACGCAAAAAAGAAAAACCGTTACCGTCCGAACCGTATAAATTCGACATAGGCGGCGCAGCGCTTTTCGTCGGAAAAAACCATGCGCAAAACGACAGGATAACGCGCGGCGCGGCGCGAACCGACACATGGCTACACGTAAAAAACGCACACGGCAGCCACGCCGTCTTAAAAACGCCGTGCCCTACCGAAGCGCAAATACGCCGTGCGGCAGAGCTTGCCGCATACTATTCGCGATCCCGAGATTCCGAAAATGTAGCTGTCGACTACACTCTTATAAAATACGTCTATCCGCACGGCGGCGGCAAAGTCGATTACAAAGAATACAAAACGGTATACGTCACGCCCAAACCGTTACGGTAATACATTACGATATATACAATTTATACAGCGCCACCGACACGGCGACGGACAGATTAAGGCTGTCCACTTTGTCCGACTGCTCGATCTTTACGGCGCCGAACCGAGAAAACTCCTGTGGCAGTCCGGTCGCTTCGTTTCCGAAAACGAGCGCGTATTTTTTATCCGACGCAAAATCTTTGCTTTTAAACGGCACGCCGCCAAGCATGAACGGCACGGTCTCGCGATCCTTGCCGTATTCATTGATATACTCGCCGAACGACGCGAAACATTGCGTATTTATTCCAAACACCGCGCCCATGCTCGCACGTACAGTTTTGGGGTCGAATCTGTCTGCGGCAGGCGTTATTATCGCGAGATCGGCGCAATCGAACGCAGCAACGTCGCGCATTATCGTGCCCAGATTACCGCTATTGGACGGATTGACAAGCACTATGTGGTGTTTGTCTTTTCGCAAAGACGTATCGAATTTATCGAATTCGCCTATGACGAAACAATTCTCCTTAGGGCTCAATATATTAAATGCCTTTTCGCTTTCCTTTACGGGCACGCCGAGTTTTACCGCTCTTTCCGTTACCGCCGTCACTTCCGACAACGGGGAAACGTAGATACACCGCGCGCATTCGGGACGACGTTCGAGGAGTTCGACGGCGACTGCCGCGCCGAGCGCATACGATATACCGTCAGTTTTTTTGTATTTCTTTATCATAAATTTATCCGCAAAATAAAAACCGCGCAATATCTAATACTGCGCGGCGTTTTGAGTTCCGTTTTTAAACGACTACCGTCCAAACTATACCGAATACGGCAAGCGCGAACAGTACGCCCATGATCACCGCATTGATTATTGCCGATTTGTATGCGGGATCGCGGTGATTGATCTTTTTGGAAAAAAGCGTAAAACAACACCGCACAACCGAGATTCCGGCGCCGACCGCGTAACAAATAAAACCGGCAAGAAGTATGCCGTCGAGATTGAACAATCCCACTATCAGCAATACCACGCCCACCAGCATTACCAGATCGCATATTTGACGCAACCCGAACGGTGTAAAATATCTTACGAAAATATTACGTTTTTTCTTGACTGCCATGTTATGTCCTTTGAATTGATTTGATCGTCAGTTAAAATACCAAGCCGATAAGCGTAGAAATAAGTCCGAATGCGAGCAATACGGCAAATATTATCCATAATACGAACCAGCCGAGCGTTTTGTTGCGCGCCGCACGGTACGACAACACCAGCGGTACAAACATGCCGAGCGCAAAACATATAGCCTGTACCCATGCCGAAAACCGTCTTACCCAATCCCAATCGAAGAAATTGAAAAATCCGGCTACGGCCATAGCTATGCCGATGATTATAACTATCCAGAACGAAAATCTGTTGAGCGAAAATCCGCCGTAAGAACGCGTCTGTCTTGTGGTTTTTGTTGTTTTGGTCTTTTTCGCCATGTCTTATCTCCCTTGTCAACGTAAAATTTATTTTAGTCCTTTGGAGCCGGGCTTTACCGCCTGTGTACCCTGCTTGCACATAGGACACTCTTTCGGATCGTACGTCTTAACGTCTATCTGCAATAACGATTCGTTGGGCACTCCGAAATCGACTTTACCGCCGCTTCTGTCCACGACTTCCGCCACGGCAACCACTTGACCACCCAAACGATCTACAAGATCTATAACTTCCTTTACCGATCCTCCGGTAGTGACCACGTTTTCGGCTATTATCACTCTGCTCCCCGGCTTAAGTTCGAAACCGCGACGAAGCGCGAAATTGCCGTCCTTTTCGCGTTCCGCAAACATATTGGGAATACCGAGCTGTTTTCCAAGCTCGTAACCGAATATTATAGCGCCGACAGCAGGAGAAACTATTACGTCCGCATTGTATTTTTTGACTTTTTCGGCGGACATTTTGCAAAGCTGTTCGGAAATTTCGCCGAATTCGAATAACTTGGCGCACTGCATGTACGTATCCGAATGCAAACCCGAAGTCAGTATAAAGTGACCGTGCAGGACAGCGCCCGATTTTTCGAACAATTCCATTACTTTATTCAATGCGAAGTCCTCCGACCAACGTTTGTACATCGATTATATTATCACGTTCGCAAAGATTTGTCAACTCATTTAGTATCGTTAGGGCTGCGTACGGGTCGAAAATATTTGCGGTACCAACCTGCACTGCCGTTGCGCCGCACAGAATGAATTCGCCGGCATCTTTGCCCGTCATTATCCCTCCCATACCTATTATGGGAATTTTCACCGCTTTATAACAGGAATATACCATGCGCAGCGCTATCGGTTTTACAGCCGGACCGGAAAGTCCGCCAGTAACCGCATCGAGCACAGGTCGTTTTCTGCCGAAATCCACTGCCATAGCGGCGACGGTATTTATAAGACTCAAAGCATCCGCTCCGGCACGTTCCGCAGCAAGCGCGTTTTTAGCGATGTCGCTCACATTGGGCGTAAGTTTTACGATAAGGGGTTTTTTACAGACCTTACGCACCGACTTTACTATATGCTCCACCCCGTCGGGTTCTACGCCGAACGCCATTCCGCCGTTTTTGACATTGGGGCACGAGATATTGAGTTCTATCATGTCTACGTCCGTGCCGCTCAATATCTCGACGAGCCGTACGTAATCGGACTCGCACGAACCTGCTGCGTTTGCTATGACTACAGCGCCCGTGCTCTTCATAAACGGAAGCTCGTTTTGAATGAAATATTCCACGCCCGGATTCTGAAGCCCGACGCTGTTGAGCATTCCCGACGGCGTTTCCGCTATGCGAACGGGCATATTTCCGTTTCTCGGTTCCAGCGTAAGCCCTTTGGAGCATATGCCTCCGAGCTGTCCGACGTCGTAGAAATTATTGTACTCTCTGCAGAAACCGAACGTACCCGACGCGACGATTATGGGGTTTTTGAATTCCACCCCGGCGACCGACGTTTTCATATTCACAATACAATATCCTCCAAAGGAAACACGGGTCCGTCTGCACACGCACGCAAAAGCTTTTCTCTGCCGTCTTGCATGATGCGTACGGAACATACCAAGCAGGCGCCTACGCCGCAGCCCATTTTTTGTTCCATGCTCGCAAATCCTATCACGCCCAGTTTGCGGCAATATTCCCGCGCCGTTTTCATCATACCGGGCGCGCCGCAAACATAAAGCACTTCGGGCGCGATCTCTGTCAGAAGATCGGTTGGGTACCCGTGATAACCGTAACTTCCGTCGTCGGTACAGTAGCATACGCGTTTACAGACTTTATCGAAATCGTCTTTATATATACCGCGCGACGACGCATTCGGGAAACCGAGCAGCGCCGTTACGTTAAGCGCCTTATTATCTGCGGCTATCTTAAGTAGCGGCGCACAGCCCGTACCGCCGCCCAAGACCGCTATGTTGGTCTTATCGGGCAGAATGGGAAATCCGTTGCCCAAAGGCAGTATCGCATCGAACTTGTGTCCTTTGCCCTGCGAGGTGAATGCCGCCGTTCCTTCGCCGACATTAGCGATTATAAACGTGATACTGTTTTTCGTATTGGCATAGACGCATATGGGTCGGCGCAGATCCTTGCCCGGCACTTTAATATGAGCAAACTGTCCTGCCGATATATCCGGAAGTTCGTGTAAGCTTTCGCATTCTATCCTATACAGATTATCTGCGTATTTCTCGTTCGACTTTATGATCAATTCCGCTTTTACAGATTTCATTTGCAACCTACAATAATTTATTTTCCGAGCGCGCAGGAAAGATCTTGCTTCATCGCGGCAGCTGCCTCTCGAGCCGCATCGTAATAAGTCATTCCAGCGTATTTATCTGTTTTATACGCCGCTATGATTCCGCGCGAATTGTTGACTATCGCGCCGCTGCCGTTTTTATCGAATGACGCCGCAGCATCTTTGCCTTTGCCGCCCTGCGCCCCGTAACCGGGCACAAGGAAAAACACCGTCTTGAATCTTTCGCGCAACGCCGCCGCTTCCTGCGGATTGGTTGCGCCTACGACCGCTCCTACCGAACTGTATCCGTACTTGCCGACCGCAGTCTTTCCCCATTCCTCGATTAGTTCGCCCACGCGTATATAAATAGGCTTGCCGTCGGAAACAGTAAGATTTTGGATCTGCGCCGCCGACGGATTGGACATGCGCGCAAGCACGAAAATGCCTTTGCCGTCCTTTTCGCATCTGTCCGTAAACGGCTTGATCCCGTCGTATCCTGGATACGGATTTACGGTTATATAATCGTACAGTCCGCCGTCGAAATACGCCGACGCGTATGCTTCAGCCGTCGAGCCTATATCATTGCGTTTTACGTCAGCCATAACTATAAGCCCGCATTTTTTGCAATATTCGGCAGTCTCTTCCATGGCTACGATACCGTAATGAGAAAACATTTCGTAAAACGCCGACTGAATCTTGACGGCAGGTACTATGTCTTTAACCGCATCGACGATCCTGCAATTGAATTCGGTTATCGCCTGTGCCGCGCTCTTTTTGTCCGTAACGGACTTTTTGATCGTATCGGGCAAATACTCTATTCTCGGATCCAACCCGACAACGGTTGGATTATTTTTGGAAATTATGCTCTCTATCAAAAGATCCGTCATATTTTTCATATCGATTTTTGCTCTCCTTTTACAAACACATTGGTTATTTTTCCCTTTAGCTTCCACCCGTCAAACAGCGAATTTTTACCTTTCGACTTGAAACTTGCGGCGTCTACCGTGTATTCCGTATCGGGATCGATCACCACGATATCGGCGCGCGCGCCGGTCTCTATTTTACCGCGATCCGTCAATCCGAGTATTTCCGCAGGCATGGAACTCATAAGCCTGCAAAGATCGGACGGCTTTATGCAATCGGTTGCCACAAGCCTTGTGTACGCCACCGAAAACGCAGTTTCAAGCCCGGACGTTCCGAACGGCGCATAGTCGAATTCCACGTTTTTCTCGTCGAAGTGGTGAGGCGCATGGTCGGTGGCGATAACATCCACGGTACCGTCCGCCAGTCCTTCGATTATAGCCTCTACGTCGTCTGCTGTTCGCAACGGCGGATTGATCTTGGCATTGGTATTGTACGAAAGGATCTCGTCGTCCGTAGCCGCGAAATAGTGCGGACACGTTTCGCACGTGACCGACACGCCGCGCCGCTTTGCAGAACGTATTATATCGACGGATTCCGACGTCGATACGTGACATATATGAATGCTCGCCCCAGCTTCTTCGGCAAGCAGAACGTCGCGCGCGACCGCCGCGCTCTCTGCGGCTTTCGGTATGCCGCGGAGTCCGCACGCAGTGGCGTTTTCCCCGGCGTTGACTACTCCGTTTGCCGATATGCTTTTATCCTCGCTGTGCGACAGCAACGGCAGCCCGAACGTTTTGGCATACTTGAGCGCATTGAACATAACCGCACCGCTCGCGACGGGAACGCCGTCGTCGGATACCGCTATAGCTCCGGCAGCCTTCATCTTGCCGAACTCGCAAAGCTCGTCGCCGTTCTGTCCGCGCGTGATACAGCCGATAGGAAAAATATCCGCATTGCCCGATCTTACGCCAGCTGCGCGCACATAGCCCACGGCTTGCGCGTTATCTAAAGGCGGCTTTGTATTGGGCATACAGCACACCGTGGTAAAACCGCCTGCCAAAGCCGCTCGTCCGCCGCTTTCTATATCTTCTTTATGTGTTTGACCGGGATCGCGCAGATGACAGTGCATATCTATAAAGCCCGGAAAAACAAGTTTGCCTTCGCAGTCTATGACTTCCGCGCCGAAACATTCTATATTAGGCGTTACAAGCGAAATAAATTCGCCGTCCATAAGAACATCCGATTCGGTCATACCGTCCTTGTTTACGACTGTGGCGTTTTTTAAAAGTATCATATCAATCTCTACCGTCCGTCAACAGTTGAAGCATAGCCATACGCACAGCCACGCCGTTTTGCACTTGTTCGAGTATCATGCTGTTCTTCCCGTCCGCTACTTCGCCCGAGATCTCCGATTCGCGGTTGATAGGACCGGGATGCATAACTATAAAATCGTCCGCGCACAGCTCCAAACGCTTTTGCGTAACGCCGTAATATTCGTGATACTCTTCGCGTGTCGAAAAATACGCGCCGTCCATACGCTCCTTTTGAACACGCAACGGTATGACTATGTTCGCGCCGGCAATAGCTCTGTCGAAATCGCAATCCACCTCGCAACCCAAACTGTCCATGCCGTCCGGCAGCAGACTGTACGGCGCACATACCGTCACTTCCGCGCCGAGTTTGCCGAACAGCCTTACGTCGCTGCGCGCGACGCGCGAATGCTTGATATCGCCTACAATAACCACCTTTTTGCCGGCAAGGCTTCCGAAATACCGCGCCGCAGTCAGTCCGTCGAGCAAAGCCTGCGAAGGGTGTTCGTTCATGCCGTCGCCTGCGTTTATAACCGATGCCCTTACATTCGATGCCAGCAGATCGCAGCTTCCGGCGACTTGGTGACGTATTATTATAACATCGGTTTTGAGCGCGTCCAATGTTTTACCGGTATCGACCAGCGTTTCGCCCTTTTGCACCGACGACACCGCCACCGAAATACTTGTCGTGGAAGCGCCGAGATTTTTGGCGGCAAGCTCGAAAGAATTACGCGTCCGCGTTGAATTTTCGTAAAACAGCGTCGTTACGTTTTTGCCGCGCAGCGCATTGCTTTTTTCCGAACGGTCAATCATGTCGCGCATAACGTTTGCCGTAGACAACAGCTCATTTATTTCGGATCTGGACAGATCCTTGATCCCGAGTATATCTTTTCGCTTCATTATATCTCCTTAACGCCTATTTACCCGTACTCGTTTTATTCCGCAGTCCAATCAGGACCGCGCGGAAATCGGGCGGCTCTTCGGCGGTGAACTCCAATCTCCGTCCGTCTTGCGGATGATAGAACGCCAGCCGATACGAATGCAGCAGCTGACCGTCCGCACCCAGCCTGCTTCCGCCGTAAAGCGCGTCACAAGCTATAGGATGCCGTAAATACGCACAATGCACGCGTATTTGGTGCGTCCGTCCGGTACACAGCTCGAACTCGGCATAACAGTGTTTTTCAAACCGCTCAAGCACTTTATATTTTGTGACAGCACGACGTCCGTCCGAAACGACCGCCATTTTAAGTCTGTTTTTCCTGTCTCTGCCTATAGGGGCGTCTACCGTTCCGGCTTCGTTCATCTGCCCATCCGTCACGGCACGATACAGTTTTTTAACGGTATGCGCCGCAAACTGTTCGCCCAGCCGAGCGTGCGCCGCATCTGTTTTGGCGATAATCATAAGTCCTGTCGTATCTTTATCCAAACGATGCACGATACCGGCACGCGCCGCGCCCCCTGCGGTCGACAGCCTGTCCCCGTATCTGTACATAAGCGCCGAAACAAGCGTGCCCGTATGATTGCCTGCGCCGGGATGAACCACCAGACCGCGCTGTTTATTTATCACCGCTATCTCGCCGTCTTCGTACACGACGTCCAGCGGTATATTTTCCGGAACGATATCGCAAGTTTCGGCTTCGTCGTCGAACGCTACTTCGTCTCCTGTCTTTACGATCTGTCCTGCTTTAAATGCCTGTACCCCACCGATCAAGACTCTGCCACCATCGATCAGTTTCTTTATATGCGAACGCGTAAACTCCGTTTCGTCGGTCAAAAACATGTCCAATCTGGCTCCGCCTTCGGTACAGTACACGGTCGTCATGACTCTTCGCCGCCCCCGTGTCCTTTCTCTTCGGCAAGCGTGACGGTATCTTCCGAAAAACCGTTTGCGACCGAAGCTTGGTCCGCAGTATCCGTATTTTCCGATAATTCGATCGTTTCGCCCGTCTTTTCCGAAACGGCGGTTTGATCGCTTACACAGCCTTCATCTCGGGCATTACCCGTCTCCGCAGATCCGTCTACGGTATCGTGTTCTCCGTTAAGGTCGTTTTCGGCAACGGACTGCGGTGCGTCCGCAGGTTTAAGTTCGACGTTTTCCGCCGTATCGCCCAATTGTTTTTTCTTATCGGTATCCTTATACAAGAACAGAAAATAAAATATTATAAGGATGACGCCGGTAACGAGCGCGACATCGGCTATATTGAATACATATGGCCATGTAGTTCTGTTGTTGATCGTAAGTCCCAAATATACAAACTCGATAAAGTCACGGACATATCCGAGGAACATACGGTCGATACAGTTTCCCATTGCTCCGGCAACGAACAATGCAAGCGATATCCTAAAGACCCTGCTTTTGCCTTTTTGGCGTATAAGCACAAGTATGAACGCGACCGACGCCGCCACGGCAAACACACAGAAAAATATACGCGCACCGGTAGCGCCCAACCAACTGTTGAGAGTGCTGGACCCGAATGCAGCGGAATAGTTATGAACTTTGCGCGCATTAAGAAAATACGGTATAAGCGTTACGCTCGTATCGTAGTCCAAAAAATTTTCGACGATCGCTTTTACCGCAAGATCGACAGCGAATACGGAGATCAATACTATCCACTCCATTTTCGCCGCTTTTAAATACGTAAAAACACGCTGCGCCGTCTTTTTTATAAAAGCCCATATACGACCGACTTTATTTTTAAAAGCATTTTGCTCCAATTTATTTATCGCTCTCCGGTTTCAATACATCTATCGTATCGGGCGTTATCAAAAACAAATTTCTGCGTATGGTCATAACGCGGTCGCCCAACGCATAGGCCGCACCGGACGTAAAATCCATCAACCGCTGTGCTTCCGGCGAATCGGATATAGGATCGAGATCGACAAGTGCGGGTTCGCGTCTGCGCAGGTAAGCAATAAGCTGTTCCACATCCGCGGTGGTTCTCGGACGGTATATAACAAAATTCTGATTGAGCTGCGGAGATATATACTGATCGGCAGTAGGCAGCGGCTTGGCTTGCGGCATTTCGTTGATCTTCTGAACATTTGCGAGCTGCGTGGGATTTTGCAGGCTCTGTTCCGTACGCTGTGCGGCAGCGGACATAGGTCGATACTGGACAGACTGTGCCTGCGCGCCGAAATTGCCGTACGCGGGATTTACCGGCGGTTTGGTATAATCGACATTTCCGTTCTGTCCCGGAACGCCGCGGTTTCCCGTATAATTACCTGCGGCGTCGTGCGTATCCTCGTAATATTCGAGTCCGCCGTTGTAATTACTTGCGTTCCGCAAAAAATTTTCGAAAAAATCATCGTTTGCCATATTACACCTGCCTATGCGATCCTGCTCCCGAATATCGCCGTTCCCAGCCTTACCATGTTACAGCCGAAATCCACCGCCCGTTCGAAATCTCCGCTCATACCTACCGACAGAATATCGAAACACGGACTGACCGTATTATATCGTTCG
Organism: uncultured Christensenella sp.; assembly: GCA_910585055.1. Taxonomy (GTDB): domain Bacteria; phylum Bacillota; class Clostridia; order Christensenellales; family Pumilibacteraceae; genus Anaerocaecibacter. The sequence continues at coordinate 11,888 of CAJUBY010000038.1, forward strand.
TAGATATCTCTAAGTCTTTTGTATACGGTGCCGTCCGCATTTTTGGGCGGTACCGACATTATACCGCGGACCCTTACGTGCCGAAGCGACGACACAGCTGCGATAAGTTCGTCCGCCGACTCGATAGGCGCGCCTGTTTTACGTGGCTCGCCTGCCGCATCGAGTTCTATAAGCACGTCTTGTACGATATCGCGTGCCGCAGCTATACGATCTATCTCATACGCGAGTTTTACGCTGTTTACTGATTGTATAAGCGCGACGCTGCCCACAAGGTATTTTACCTTATTAGTCTGCAGTGTGCCTATAAAGTGCCATTTGACCGTTAAAACTGCATCTTTTTTATTCAAATACTCTTGAACGCGGTTTTCTCCCACATCGGTGATGCCCAACTCGACGGCTGCGTTTATCATTTGCGGCGAAACTGTTTTGGTAGCAGCTACTACCGTAACGTCGGTGCCTGCAGCACTCGACGCGCGTGCTATACGGTCCCTTACCGATAAAATATTGGATTTTAATTTGTCGATGTCCACGCCGTATACCGCCGTTTATAATTATACACCAAAACATACCGTAAATCAACTGTTTTTAAAAACGATTTTTATATAACGCCCGTATTGGTCCGCACGTATTTTGGTGAGTTTGATCAAAAATAACTTTCCTCATATCGTGTTTATACGTAACGTACCGCCGCGCCGCCGCGCACGTCAAGCTTATTTCCACGTTTAAGCTGTACTTTTATCCGGCGGTAACGCTTATGTAACATAAAAACCCTCGCGGCATTACTCCGCAAGGGTCCTCGGTCTGTTCTGATAATAATTTTGCGACTTAATACTTTTCGCGCTTTACGTAGCTTGTATGCAGTACTTCGTGCGCCTTATGGCTGTTGGGTTCGCCGAAAAATTCGGAGTAAAGCGTTTTGACTATAGGGTTTTCGTGACTTCTGCGAAGCACGTCTTTCCTGTCCTTTTTATACAAAACGCCTGCCCTTGTTTTTGCTACGTCTACAACATTGCGCGTAGCCGAATCGACTATGGGCTGACCGCCGCCGTTTACGCAACCTCCGGGGCAAGCCATTATCTCTATAAAATGATACTTGCTCTTGCCCGCTTTTATCTCGTCCATGAGCTTACGCGCATTGCCGAGTCCGCTGGCAACGGCTATGTTTATCTGCTTGCCGTTGAGCGTGACGGAAGCTTCCTTAATGCCTTTCGTGCCGCGCACTGCTTTAAAGTCGATATTATCGAGAGTTTTGCCGGTAACGGTTTCCGCAACCGTCCTGAGCGCGGCTTCCATAACGCCGCCCGTCGCGCCGAATATAAGACCCGCGGTGCTACCCTTACCTATAGGATCGTCGAACTCAGTCTTTGCGTCGAGAGCTTTAAAGTCGATACCGTAGTTCTTTATCATTTTCGCAAGCTCGCGCGTCGTAAGAGACGCGTCGATATCGGGCACGCCGGCTGCCGACTGATCGTCACGCGTAAGCTCAAACTTTTTGGCGATACAGGGCATGATCGTGACGACCGCAAGGTCTTTGGGATCTATACCCGTCTTTTTGGCGTAATAAGTCTTCATTATGGCGCCGAACATCTGCTGCGGCGATTTGCACGACGACAGATTGGGCAAGAGTTCGGGATAATTGAACTCTATGAATCTGATCCAACCTGCGCTGCACGACGTTATCATGGGCATAGCGGCTTTGGGATCGTTAAGGCGCGAAAGGAATTCGGTGCCCTCTTCCATTATAGTCATGTCGGCTGCCATATCCACGTCGAACACCCTGTCGAATCCGATGGCTTTGAGCGCCGCCACCATTTTGCCTTCGGTATCGGTACCTATCGGATATCCGAACTCTTCGCCGAGCGCTGCGCGCACCGAGGGCGCAGTACCGACGATAACCGTTTTGGACGGATCTGCAAGCAGTTTTTCGACGTCCTTTATGCTGTCTTTTTCGCGTAGCGCGCCCGTCGGACAAACGTTGATACACTGACCGCACGCAACGCACGGAACTTCGCCGAGCGACTTGTCGAACGGACTTGCGATCTTGGTCGCAAAACCGCGCTTGCTCGCGTCGATAACGCCGACGGTCTGCACTTTGTTACACGAAGCGACACACCTGCGGCAAAGAATACATTTGTTATTGTCGCGTACGAGATACGGCGTTGCGTCGTCTACGTCGTATTCGTTCATAGTGCCGCTGTATTTGGAAGCGTCGCAACCGTATTCGGCAGACAGAGCCTGCAGTTCGCAGTTACCGCTGCGCACACAGCTCAAACAATCCTTGTGATGATTGCTCAACATTAGCTCGAGCGTGATCTTGCGCGAAGCGCGCACTTTGGGCGTATTAGTCAAAACTTCCATTCCTTCGGAAACGACCGTCGAACACGCCGTCATAAGCTTGCGGTTATTTTTGAGTTCTACGACGCACACTCTGCAACTGCTCTCGTTACAGAGATCTTTCATATAGCACAGTGTCGGTATTTTAAATCCCGCTTTGAGCGCCGCATCGAGAATACGCGTGCCTTCGGGGACCGTTACGGAAACTCCGTTTACTTTAAGATTGACGTTTTTCATGTAATTCTCCTGAATTATTGGCGATGTTTACGTTTTATAAAACATCCGATCGCAAAAGCACTGCTCTGCCTGAATAACGATCGAAACGTTTTCCGCGCGGAAACGCGGTACGCGCGTTATTTGGATATAGCGCCTTTAGGGCACTTGCTCGCACAAACTCCGCACTTGATACACTTTTTGGGATCGATCTCGTGCGTCTGTTTTACGCTGCCGCTGATCGCGCCGACCGGACAATTGCGCGCGCATATCGTGCAGCCGATACATTTTTCGGGATCGACCTTGTAGCTGACGAGCGCTTTGCAAACGCCTGCCGGACATTTGCCGTTGCAGTGCGCTTCGTATTCCTCGCGGAAATAGCGAAGCGTCGACAGTACGGGGTTGGGCGCGGTCTGTCCGAGTCCGCAAAGCGAATTGTCTTTAATGTAATAGCAAAGCTCTTCCATTTTGTCGAGGTCTTCGAGCGTCGCTTCGCCTTTGGTAACTTTGTCGAGCATTTCCAAAAGACGCTTATTGCCGATACGGCAAGGCGTACACTTTCCGCACGATTCGTCTACCGTAAATTCAAGGAAGAATTTGGCGATATCGACCATACAGTTGTCTTCGTCCATTACGATAAGACCGCCGCTGCCCATCATCGAACCGATAGCCATAAGGTTGTCGTAATCGATGGGCGTATCTATAAGCGACGACGGTATGCAACCGCCCGACGGACCGCCGGTCTGCGCCGCTTTAAATTTTTTGCCGTTGGGGCAACCGCCGCCGATGTCTTCCACTATCGTGCGCAACGGAGTGCCCATGGGTATTTCGACAAGACCGACGTTTTCGAGCTTGCCGCCGAGCGCAAATACTTTCGTACCCTTGCTCTTTTCCGTTCCGACCGATGAGAACCAGTCCGCGCCCTTGAGAATTATCTGCGCGATGTTGCCGTATGTTTCGACGTTGTTTATGAGCGTAGGCTTGCCGAACAAACCTTTGATCGCCGGGAACGGCGGACGCTGACGGGGTTCGCCGCGCTTGCCTTCCGCGGAATTCAAAAGCGCCGTTTCTTCGCCGCAGACAAACGCGCCGGCGCCGAGACGAAGTTCCAGATCGAATTTATATCCCTTACCCATGATGTTGCCGCCGAGAATACCGTACTCGCGCGCCTGCGCTATAGCGACTTCCAAACGGTGAACGGCTATCGGGTACTCTGCGCGCACGTAAATAACACCGTGTTCCGCACCTACCGCATAACCTGCTATCATCATGGCTTCGATGACCGCATGAGGATCGCCTTCGAGCAACGATCTGTCCATAAACGCGCCGGGGTCGCCCTCGTCGGCATTACACGCGACGTATTTTTCCTTACCGGGCGCGTCGTGGGTAAACTGCCACTTCATACCCGTGGAAAATCCCGCGCCGCCTCTGCCACGCAATCCGCTCTTTTTGATCTCGTCGATGACCTGCTGCGGCGTCATTTCGGTAACTGCTTTTTCGTATGCTTTGTAGCCGTCTGTCGCAATGTACTCGTCGATGTTTTCGGGATCGATAACGCCGCAATTGCGCAATACGACGCGGCGCTGGCTTTTGTAAAAATCGGTATCGTTTATGCTCTTTAACTGCCCGTGTATATCTTTTTCGGCGTGCAGCAGACGTTCGACGGGAGTACCGCCCACTATATGCTGTTCCACTATCTCGGCGACGTCTTCCGGCTTGACGTGCGTATAAAACGCGCCGTCGGGATAAACGACCGCGATAGGTCCTTTCGAACAAAGCCCGAAGCAGCCCGTCATAATTATCTTGATCTCGTCGGACAGTCCGCGTTTTTCAAGCTCCGCTTTAAAATTGTCGTAAATGGTCGTGCTGTTGCCCGACGTGCAGCCCGTTCCGCCGCAAACAAGAACGGACATGCGCGGCTGACCGGGTTTTACCGACGCGCCTTCCGCGCGTTCTTCGACAGTCGCTTTAAGACGTTCGCGTATCTCTTGTAATTGCTGTATGGTTTTCATGTATGTATGCAACTCCTTAAACTATGCGTTATTGTACTTGGCGAGTATCTCGTCTACGCTGTCTTCCGTGACCTTGCCGTAAACTTCACCGTTGACGGTAAGGACGGGCGCAAGTCCGCAGCATCCGATACAACGCGTCGCCTCGAGCGTAAACCGTCCGTCCGCGGTAGTGTGTCCCGGCTCCACGCCGAGCAGACGCCCGAACTTATCTATAACGCCGCCGCTGCCCTTTACGTAACACGCCGTGCCCAAACATACGGCGATCTTTATCTGACCGGGCTGTTCCAAACGGAACTGCGAGTAGAACGTCGCTATGCCGTAGACCGTAGCAAGCGGAACATTAAAGTAGTTAGCGATCTTAAGTTGTACGTTGAGCGGCAGATATCCGTAAATATCCTGCGCCTTTTGCATCGCCATCATTACAGGTCCCGGTACGTCTTTTAAACTTTCCAGGACTTCGGCGAATTGCCTGTCTTTCTCGTCGGTCATTATATGTACTCCTTTTTGGTTTTACACTGTTCGAGTGCAAATATATTAGGCAACCGAAACATTTTTCGGCGCAAAAATATACTCACGCCCGTATATTTTAACACAACAGCGATTAATTTTCAAGTATATATTGCAAATTCGGACAAAGTTCGCCACCGCTAACCACAATATATTGTAATATAATTTACCGTGCTACCGTTGCTTCGCTCCGATCGATATATCGGACAGCGGAACGTTTTATGCGTTGCTTCCTTCGGAACTTTGCGTGTACCGACCGCTGTTTATCCGATAAAATGCACAAACGGCAGGACGTTATATCCTGCCGTTTGATCGTTTTTATTTTAAGACCGAACCGTCACTCGGTCTTTTCTTGTTCTGCTATGTAATTGTCGACGTCGGTTTTTACTGCGTTAGGTATAGTATTTACGGTTTCGTTCTTTTTGGAAATTTCTATTTCGTTCGCATATATGGACGTTTCTTTGAAAATAAGACGCACGCTGTCGTCGTTAAATTTAAGCGATACCGACTGCCCTGCGTAATTAAGCTCATACGATCCCGTACTGCTGTTATACTTAAACATAGACTTCATGGCAGGCTGGGCATACGCCTGCAAAGAATTGGTCATTACGTCGAAGCTTTCCAGTTCGCTAATGAAATCCGCTTTACTGCTTATATTTACTTGCGCGATCT
>CAJUBY010000039.1 GCA_910585055.1 uncultured Christensenella sp.
CCATAGCTAAAGCTCTATGGTGCCCACTGGCATAGCCAGTGGTTAAATTAATTAATAAAAAACCCATCGCCGTTTGACGATAGGTTTTTGAATGCGGATCTACCACGATCCCTATCCTATAATATATAAAAACGATTTTATCATAAGATACCGATATTTGCTGTTACGGCAATCATACTGTTAATAACCGCCGTCGACATGCAGCAACGCGCCGTTTATAAACGACGATCTTTCATCGGCAAGAAACAATGCCGCATGGCTTATATCTTCGGGTCTGCCTATTCTGCGCACAGGAGTATTATCGACGATCTTTATAAGAGCATCCGGCGGCACACCGTCATTCATATCGGTTGCGATCAAGCCGGCAACGACGGCGTTTACGGTAACATATTCACCCACTTCGCGCGACAGCGCTTTGGTAAGCCCGTTTACGCCTGCTTTTGCCGCCGAATATATTGTTTCCGTACTGGAACCGCGCTCCGCCCAAAACGAGCTGATATTGATTATCCTGCCGAACCCTCCGGATATCATGGACGGCAGAAATGCCTGTGTAACAAGCCAAACGCCCTTTAAATCGACGCCTATGACATTATCGAAATCTTTTTCGGTATCGTGCTGAAACAACCCTATATGCGCTATACCGGCATTATTTATCAAAGTATCGACATGTCCGAACGCGATCTTGTCTGCCATCTTCTTTACTTGATCGGCATCGGAAACATCCGCCTTGATCGCCTGACATGCGATCTCGCGCGCATTCAGTTCATTTACAAGATCGAAAGCCGCTTTCTCGGACTTATTGTAATTGATTATCACGTTGTAACCGGCATTACCGAAATCGACAGCCATTTGCCTGCCGATCCCTCGCGCTCCGCCTGTTATAAGTACCGTTCTCTTCATAAGAATACCTTTGATACGTTTACTTAATATTATCCGGAAGATCGTTTTCAAACAGTACGGTCTTATCGCCGTCTATTGCCGCAAGCGCCTGCACTGCCTCATCGCGCGAATCGAAGATCTTTATCCGCGATTCGTCCATACCGCATTCGAGCGCACCCTTCTTAATATCTGCGGCGCGCGATCCCACAAGAAAAGCATGATCGCATATCTCTGCTATTTGTCTGCCCAGCGCAATATTGCTGGGTTTTTCTATCGGACCGAGTTCCACAAACCCGGGCGTGATCATAACTTTTTTGCCGCCGAAACACGAAAGAACGTCCAGCGCATTTTTTGCGCCTACGGGATTCGAGTTGTAAGCGTCGTCGATGACCGTCACCGATCTGTTTTCGGAAGGGATAAGCTGCAATCTGTGTTGGACAGGTTCGGCCGCATTAACAGACGCCGTTATATCTTCCGCGGAAACACCCAATAACCATGCCAATTCGGCGCATACGCACACAAGCTGCGGAATATGCGCACCCAAAAGCTTTGTGCGAACACGGTACGTTTTACCGCCGAGCGTCATATCGAAACTTGTTCCGTCTGCGTCGAATTTAAGCGCATCGAACGAGCAATTTGTCTCCGTTCCGACCGTTATTTTTTTACATGCCGTTTCCCGTTCCGACAGAGCGGCGCAATCGGCATTGTAACCGTTAAGGATAAGAATGCCGTCTTGCGGCAATGCGGCGCCGAGTTCGAATTTGGTATCGGCGACGTTTTGTCTGCTGCCCATAGTTTCGATATGCATATCGCCGACGGCGGTTATCATGCCGTAACCCGGTGTTACAATATCGCAAAGTTCTTTGATATCGCCCTTATAACGCGCACCCATTTCGGCAATAAATATCCGTTCGTCTGCGAGAATGTCGTTTACAGTCTTACAGACTCCCATCGGCGTGTTGTAACTGCCGGGCGTCGCCAGTACGCTGTATTTCGAAACGAGCATCGCCGACAGCAGATTTTTAGCGGTCGTTTTTCCGTAACTGCCGGTTATGCCTATTACTATGGGCGCTTTTTCGCGCAGTTTGCGTTTTGCGCGCTTTATATATTTTTTATTGTTCAGTTTTTCAAACGGCGAAGTTATCCAATTAGCGAGAATAACCGCAAACGGCGATATTACGGCGAGCGCTGCCGTGACCGTCTGACAATATACCGAATAGTATGCAGCCCAAGCAATTCCTGCGCCGAAGATGAGCATTATTATTATATCTACGGCAAACAGCCGTACGATCCTACCGGTAAACTTTACGTCGCAGCTGCCGCTTTTTCCGGCGAACACGGCAAACAGCACCGCAAACAACGCATAAAACGCACATGCGCAGTATCGCACGTATTCGTATGCGGAAAAACATGCTACGTAAACTATCATAGTTATAAAACCGAACAGCATGAGTGCGGAATAACGCACCAACACGTCGTAAGCCGTGCCCTTCCACCAAGCGACGGCGCCGCGCGTTTTATAACCGGACAGCTGCAATATTTTAAACATGGGCAATCCTATTACCGACGACAATACCGCAGATACGCCTATCAAAATGACCGATATATAATATTCCATACACTCATTCCGTTATTAGATTTTTGAGTTTCAGCAAAAACATGCAGTCGGCGTCCAAATACGAATAATGTCCGCCGTCGACTACTACAAGATCACTCTGTACGATATTTCTGTGCAGACGCTTTGCCATATATAACGGCGTATCGCGGTCGCTTTTGCCCCAAAATATAAGAGTTTTACACCTAACGTAAGGCAACAGTTTATCGAGATGCGTGTTGACGATACGCACAAACACCTTGCGCATTTCCGGCTCGAGATTATTATAATCCATAGAACCGAATCCGTCAAGAGATTTACCGCGTTTCACTCGACGGTGATAAGCCGCTATCCTCAATTTTTTGCGAATGTTCAATTTCGGTTTAAGCCCTGCGCTGTCTACCAACATGATCTTTTTACACAATCCCTGTGAGGCGAGGATTATGGCGATCCTGCCGCCGAAACTGTGTCCTACTACTATAGGCTCGCTTATGCCCAGCATATTCAAAAAATCCTGGACGCAGACAGCATATTCGTACACGCCCCATTCGGCAGGAACGCGTTTGGGAAAAGCAAAATTGATACAAGACACGCCCAAGCCGCAAACGGCGGAATAGGCGCCCGCAAACGACCGAAGATCTCCGCCCCAGCCGTGCAAGAACAACACGGTCTCGGTATCGCCTTCCGATCTCGAGATCTCGTATTCACATTCTACGCCGTCTACAGTTACAGTCATAACGCACCCCGCTTTTCCGTCAACGCGGCGCGTTATACGGACATCAAGATAACAGCATTATTATCGCGTCTTGTCCTTTGTAGTATCCGCGACGCGTTCCTACGGCGCCGAAACCGCAGCTTTCGTATAGTTTTATCGCCGCCGTATTATCGCAACGCACCAGCAAATATATCTTATTGACGCCGAGCGTTTTTAACGATCCGATAAAAGCATTCATAAGTTCGCGTCCGATCCCATGCCGTCTGAACCTTGCCGCAACGGCAATATTCGACATTTCGCACTCATCCAGCGTATATACGCCCGAAACATATCCGGCGAACTCGCCGTCTGCTTTTGCGACAAGAAACAGTACATCGTCGCGTTCGATCTCGGAAAATATCTGTTCCGCAGTCCACGGACAGTCTATAAATTCCGATTCGGCAGCGGCAATCGCATTTACATCCGCCGAAGTCGCCTTTTCTACCGTTATTTTCACAGGTCGCCGACGCCGCGTTCGGGCTGTGCTTTTCTTATATAAAGCGGAACAAGCTCGCGTTCGCTTACGGCGCGATCTATAAACTTTTCCGCGGCAAGCTTAAGTTCGCGTTTTCCGGCTCCGGAAGTACCGCCGAACACCGATGCAAGCTTATGATCCGTGGAAACGGCATGATCCGGATGTTCTGCTATGAATTTGCGCGTATCGTCCAAAGTCATACACACAGCGCCGTCCGTCTCGGTATCGCCGTCGTACCTAGCTACGTAGCACACTTTATTACCTGCGTCCGCAACGGAAATGACTTTGGCGCTACTATTGTTATATGAGTTCAAGCGCAGATTGTTTACAGCAAAACACCGCTTGCCCAGCGTGTAACAAAACGTCTTGACCGTCGTCAATCCTATACGAAGTCCGGTAAACGATCCCGGTCCTACACATACTCCGAATACATCTATCTCTGCAAGTTCCGCACCGGCTTTGGTCAACAGCCTATCTATCATCGGCATAAGCGTTTCGGACCCCGAATTTTTTAAATTCTCGCCGTAATAATACTTTCCTCCCGAAAACAGCAACGCGCGCGTTCCTTCCGCAGTATCTATCAACAGATAACTTTTTTGATTGTCCATATATGCCCCGACCGTTTAGTTTTGCGAAATGGCGACCGTTCTGGCGCCGTCGCCAATCTTGTTTATCTCTATCTTTACCGTATCGTATCCGTCAAAAAGCTCGGCAATGTTGATCCACCATTCGACCGCACAAACACACGTCTGCGCTCCTATAAAATCGCAAAGACCGGCGCCGTAAGCTTCATCCGCACCGCTCAGTCTGTAAGCGTCGAAATGACAAAATTCTATATCGGTGCCGAAATGCTCGTTCATGAGCGTGAACGTCGGAGAAACTACCTGCGATGTAACGCCCAGTCCTTTGGCTATGCCTTTGCACAGTACCGTCTTCCCCGCGCCAAGTTCGCCGGACAGCAAAATTATATCTCCGCCTTTTAGGTCTCGTGCGATCTTTACGCCGAGTTCTTCCATTTGTTCGGGAGTTTTAACCGTAAACTTACCTGTCATTTATCTTACCTAAATCTTTAATACTTTAAACAGCATAGGCGCAGCGACAGCCGCCCATACGGCTATAAGAAAGTAGCGCAGAAAACAGTACAGCATAGGGATATCTTCGGGCAAAAACAATTTGAATCCCTGTTGTATCCCTATCGCAACGCCCAATCCGATCAAAATACGCAGTGCTGTTTTATACCACAGTCTGTATTTTTTTACATCGTAACGCACATAACGTTTTTCGATTATATAACCGATATCGAAAGCAATAAACGCGCCCATGCCTTTTAAAATGTCAGCGCCGCTCGGCGTCGACAATTTCCCGGCAAACACTGCTATTATTACTATACATATAACTGTGCCCGGTATTACGAATAATTCCTCGTTGCCGCCGAAAAGCGAAAGCAGTGCGTTGAACGCGACCGCACAGAACACACCAAGAGTAAGACCGCAAAACACATCGGATAAATAATGCTGACCTAAGTACATTCTCGAGATCATTACAGCAAGCGTTGCCGCCGCGCCGATCACGGGTATGTACATTCTGTTTTTACCGTATTTTAAGGTAAGCATTGTCGAGATCGACGCTATGCTCTCCGTATGTCCCGAAGGAAACGAATATGTAGTCTCCGGCGCACCGATACTGCGTATATCGTATGAATCGAACGGACGCGGTCGCGCAAAACCAAGCTTTAAAAAATTAGTGACGGCGACGCCGAGTATGTAAACATTAAAAAATCTGTACGCATAAACTTTATCGATACACCAATACAGTATAACGGCTACCGTTAAAAACGCGATCTCCGTACCCAGCTGACTTACTCCCAAAAAAACCGCGTCGGCAAACCCGTTAGAAGCGCGCTGTAACAGTTTGATAAGATCGGCTTCGAACTGCACTTATTTGTCCCCGTAACGTTCGACGTTGCCGCCGTCCGCCCACAATCGTTCGATATTGTAAAACTCCCGAGTCTTATCCGTAAATATATGGACTATAACGTTGCCGTAATCGAGCGCTATCCATTCCGTATTGATATCGCGTTTGCCCGGATCTATGTCGAACTGTTTTTTAAGTCTGTCTTCGACGTAACCCATCAAAGCTTTTACTGCGGTTGTCGAAGTTGCGGAAGCGATAACAAAATAGTCCGCGATTATCGTTTTGCCGTCGATATCGACGATATCTATATCGTGCGCTTTATGGGCATCCAAAGCGTCCGCCGCCGCTACGGCTATATCCTTTATATCGTTTCCGGTACTTACGAATCCTTTACCGATATCGGCGCGGACAGCTACGGACAGATCCGTACCGAATTTTCGGCGACATGCGACCGATTTGTCCGCCGCCGTTGCGATCGCTTTGCTTTTCGCTTGCGGAACGACGCGGATCGATCTCGATACGTTCCGCCCGACCGCAGGCAGGTTATATTGCCGTGTTTCGGCTTTATCCGGAAGATCGGGTATCGCTGCACCGCAGCACAACTCTTTATAGTATTCTATGGCGTCGCGCGTTAGCCGACAGTCCTCTTCGGCATTCAACTCGCTTATTTCCGTAAGCGCGGAAAGCATGGCGATATTTTTATTGACACCGCACAGATACCGTTTGTGTTCCAACGACGGATATCTTCTGCCCGACTCAGTCTTATCCGCGAGATAAACTATCTCGCCGAGCAAACTCATTCCGGGTTTTGCCGTGGAATGAAACGCTATTGCGTCCGCGATCTCGTCCGATACCCCGAATTCTTTTTTTGCGATATATGCGCCTATAGGAGAATGCGCCGTAGGTTCCGGAAACCCTTTTATATCCACTTTATCCGCATATTCGCCTATATCTGCGTTTTTCGCTATATCGTGCAGGATACACGCGACTACCGCATCGTGTACCGACGCTCCGTACAGTTTGGCAAGCTCGGCGCCGCGTACCGCAGTGCCGTATGTGTGAGCTATTCTAGAATACGACAGCCCGTATTTTTTCAGCGCAGCGGTATATTTTCCGTATGGATCGAACGCACCATGTTTTTCCGCGACGTCGTATACGCAATACGGCATAAAACTGTTGGGTCTTCCGAACGCTCTGTCGATCTTGATACGTACGGACGAGATATCCGATCCTTTAAACGGCGCGGTCTTTATTTTTATTTTATGCTTTTTGAGCACACGCAACGTCTCCGAAGAAACAGGATAACCCGGTCGTTCCACGACATAAAAAGTAACATATGTTTTTAATCTGTCGATATCGCGCCATTCGCAAAGCCTGCCAAGCTCTTCGCTGCCGACGACCCAATAAAGATCGCCGTCCGTTTTTTTCATGAGATACGCAGCGGTATCGACACTGTAGCTTATGCCCTTTTTGTTTATTTCGTAACGTGACACCGCGGTCTTATCCGACGAAAATACGCATTTACACAATTTGTAACGCAAAGCGGCGTCGTCCGCATCGCTCTTGAACGGCGAAACAAACGACGGCATGACTATGACCGAATCGAATTTTTTTTCGAGATTCTTAACGATATCTATGTGTCCGAAATGCGGCGGATCGAAGCTGCCGCCGAATACCGCAGTCTTTTTTACGCTATTCTTCATAAGTGAACTCCGTATCGAGTATGCGAACGGTATCGCCCGATCTTATACCCGCTTTTTTAAGTGATTTGGTAACGCCGCTCATATCCAAACGCCGTTGAAAATACATGTAGCTCTCGCGGTCGTCAAGCACGACGGTACGCGCCAGCTTTTCGATAAGCGCGCCGCTCAACACAAACACTCCATCCGATCCGCGCTCTATACAGTACGAATCGGGATCTGCTTCTTCGTAAACAAACGGTTCGTATTCTATCGGAGAAAGCGGCGGCAAAGACATTAATTTCCGAGCGACCGCCGTAATAAGCGTATCGAGCCCGGCATGCGTAACGCCGCTTATTTCGTAAATTTCGCCGTCTACGCGCGTTCTGAAATCTTTGACTGCATCTACATCCGCAATGTCTGTCTTATTAAGCGCTATTATCTGCGGCACATTTTTCAGTTCCGGGTTATACTTAAACAGCTCGGCATTGACCGTTTCGTAATCCGCCGCCGCGTCGCCGTACGTCGCAATATCCACCACGTGTATAATCATACGCGTTCTGTCGATATGTCGCAAAAACTTATGACCGAGTCCCGCACCGTCCGCCGCACCCTCTATAAGACCGGGTATATCCGCTATAGTAAACGAATAACCGTCGGTATAACAAACTCCGAGATTGGGCGTAAGCGTCGTGAACGGATAATTTGCGATCTTGGGATTTGCACCAGTGAGCACGGACAGCAAAGTGGACTTACCGGCATTCGGCAGCCCCGCAAGCCCTACGTCGGCTATCGTCTTAAGTTCCAAAACGACGGCACGTTCTTTTGTAGGTTCGCCTTTCTGACTGAAACCGGGAGCCTGTCTGCGCGACGACTTGAACCTGGCATTGCCCTTACCGCCGATACCGCCCTTAAGCACCGTTATTTCGTCGTCGGGATAAAACATATCGGCGATTATTCCGCCGCTTTCCGCATCTCTGACGACAGTTCCGCGCGGCACGTTCAATACAAGATCGGCGCCGTTTTTTCCGTGTCTGTTCTTTCCTGCCCCGTTCGACCCGTTTTCGGCGCGGTAATGTTTGCCGAACCTAAATTCGGACAGCGATGCGGCATTTGCGTTTACTTTAAACACCACGCTTCCGCCGTCGCCGCCGTCGCCGCCGTCCGGTCCGCCGTTAGGCACGTATTTTTCGGTATAAAACGAAGTACAGCCGTCGCCGCCGTCACCCGCTTTTATATATATTTTAGCTCTGTCGATAAACATATTAAACCCCGTTCTGCGTAACGCCGACCGCACAAACATCTCGTACCGAGCAATTTTCGCAATCGGGTCTGCGAGCGTGACAGCAGGCTCTGCCGTGTCTTATCAATAAAAAATGTACGTCGCGGTAATCGGCCGATTCAAATGCGGCACACAGATCTTTTTCCACTTCGTCCGGCGTTTTTCCCGACGACAGTCCCAGCCTGTGCGCCACACGGAATACGTGAGTGTCCACGGCGATCGCCGGTTTTCCGAACGCCACGGACAGCATGACGTTGGCAGTTTTGCGTCCGACACCCGGAAGCGTTATAAGCTCTTCCATGCTTTGCGGCACTCTACCGCCGAATTTATTTACTATTGCGTCGCAGCACGCCTTTATATTAGCCGCCTTGTTCTTGTACAGTCCGCAGCTTTTTATATAACCTTCGAGCACGCCGACGTCCATATCGCATATAGCCTGAGGCGTGTTTGCGACACGGAAAAGTTCGCGCGTAACTACATTGACACGCTTGTCCGTACACTGCGCACTCAAAATCACGGAAATGAGCAATTCGAAATCGCTGTTATAAACAAGTTCGCAGCTTGCGTCGGGATATGTGTTTTTAAGGCGGTCAAGCATTTCCATACTCTTATATTTTATCACAAAGCCGCCGAAATGTAAACATTTTTAAGTCAATTGGAAACATTATAGATCGATTTATATGTTTGCCCGTCGTAAGTAAATATTTCACGCAGGTTTGCATACTGCCCGAAATTAAGTACGTCTCTGCACAATTTGTAATCGTCGCACTTTACCGCAAGTCCGCAGCCGGATCCTGTTTTTATCGGTGCGTTTACCAGCTTTGCCATTCCGCCTTCCGCGGTTATAGCATCCGCGAAACGAAACGCGCTATTTCTCGAAGAAAATGAAAAAATGTAACTCATATCCGATTATTTCCTCTTTATTGTTCTAAACCGTCAAATTTCGCATTTAATAATAACGGTCTTAATCCGTTATATGTTATTGGAGTGTATTCTGTCATGATTTATTTCGACAATGCCGCTACCACGCTCGTCAAGCCCGAGTGCGTTGTAAAGTCCGAAAAATACGCGCTCGAAAACCTTTGCGCTAATGCGGGAAGAGGCAGTCATTCCGGTGCGATCAAAGCCGCGAATATTGTTTACGAAGGCAGAAAAGCCGTAAAAAAACTAACGTCATGCGACGAGATCATTTTTACGTTCAATTGTACCGACGCATTAAACACCGTATTGTTCGGCACCGCAAAACCGGGCGGACACGTAGTCACCACCGTTTACGAGCATAACAGCACGCTCCGTCCGCTCGAAGAACTCAACCGCCGGATCGGCGTGGAATTTACGGCGGTACGTCCCGGAATACACGGTATAATCGACCCTGCCGAAATCGAGCGCGCGATACGCCCCAATACTTATCTTATCGCCGTCAACCACGTATCCAATGTTACCGGAGCGGTGGCGCCCGTGACGCAAATAGGCGGCATTGCGCGCAGACACGGTATACCGCTTTTGTTAGACGGAGCGCAGTCTGTCGGATATCTCGATGTCAACATGCGTGAAATAGGCTGTAACTATCTGTGCTTTTCACCGCATAAAGGTCTGCACGGACCTCAGGGGATCGGCTGTCTTTGCGTACGCGGAAATCCTCCGCTCAAACCGTTCAGATTCGGTGGCACCGGTACCAGCTCGCACACACTGAACCAGCCTGCGGATGTTCCGGAGGGATTCGAAAGCGGTACTCTCCCCGTTCATTCCATATTTTCACTCATAGCGGCGATAAGTCATTACCGTAGAATATCTTTAAACACCAGGCGCAATCTCGCGGAATGCGGAGATATGCTGCGATCGGAATTATCCAAAATACCGGGGATCAAGATATACGGGAAATACAATATCCTTCCGAATATAGTATGCTTTAATATCAATAAAATGAATGCCGCATCGGTCGGCGATATTTTGAGCGAACAATACGACACCGCAGTACGGTGCGGTCTTCATTGCGCCCCGCTTTGCCACCGTTTTTTGGGCACGATAGACACGGGAGCGGTACGGGCGTCGCTGTCATACCACAACACACAATCGGAAGTCGAGTTTTTCGTAAAAGCTATCCGCGAGATATGTAAATAAACCTAGGCGGAAAACGCGATCGCACACCTATGGATCGCATTACACCGACCGACCGTTACCCTTCTTTTATCATTTTGACAAGCTGCGTCAGTTTTTCACGCGATTGCTCGTCGAGACTCGGCGAAACGAATCCGACAAAGCTTTCCAGCTGTTCCGCAGAAAACGAACCGTCGTTTTTCGCCGCGGCAACGTTTTGCATGAGCGCGGACATCAGTTCGCTTTCGCTTTTATCCGCATATTTGGCGGCAAGCGCACCCATTTCGTCCTTTAACGATCCGTCGTCAGTCGCCTGCGGCATATCGGTGTTACGTTTTACGTCTCTTATACTGCGCATAATTCACCTCACGCGATTATTCTATGCGCACGGAACATATATTGTGCAATAAGGAGATCTTATCATGGATATAAAACAAATGCTTCCTCTGCTGCTTAAAAATAAACTCGGCGAAAAAGAACAGGCTTTGCTAAAGCTCACCGAAAACCCCGATCCGTCGGCGCTGGGCAGTCTTATAACGCAAATGTACGACAACAGTCAAAAAGCGCCGCGTATAGATCTTTACGCAACGCTTAAACGCATCATCCCTGCCGAAACGCTGGGACTTATCATAAAATATTTCGCCGAGCAAAAACGCCGTTAACGCATTTTATATACAAGGCACGCCACGCGGAACATCATAGCTTCGTTGAAATTGCGGATATTCAATCCCGTTAATTTTTCTATTTTATCAAGTCGGTATATCAGCGTGTTACGGTGCACGTACATATTCCTGCTGGCTTCCGATATATTGAGCGAATACTTGATAAACGTTTCGGCGGCGGTCATAAGTTCTTCGTCGTTCAGTACCTCACGGTAATTCCTATCTAAAACGGTTTTAACGTATTTTTCCATATCGGCGGCAGACAGCGCCGAAAGCGTTTTTATAAGCGCGTATTCTTTGTACGAATAAATATCGTTATGCGGATCGAATTCGGCGCCGTTTACAAGCGCCGATCTCGCATACGAAAAAAACTGCGGCAGCTCCGAAACTCCGTGAGCGACACCGCCTACGCCTATTTTAACGGTGCCTTTTATCTCTTCCGTAAGATTTTCCTTTAAGACCACCGCAAACTCACCGGCAGATCTGTAATCGGTATCATTGTCCGCTTTTTTACAAAACGCGGTCACCCCGTCGCCCATTTCCGCGACAAGATCCCGAGTATCGGACATCGTAGCAAAATAATCGCTTATATTTTTTGCCGGGGCATCGCTGTGGATCGCAAAAACATAATAATCGTATTTACCTACCGTCACAAAACTCGGCAGCTCGCCGTCACCCGACAAAAAGCTCCTAACCGGATCGCCATTTGCCGCACCGGCAGACAACGACATAGCATATTCGCGTGCAAGAACGGCGATTATCCTGCTTTCGGGACCGCTTCCGTCCACCGCAAAAGCGGTTTGCTTACCGTCGCACGGAGCCCAAAACAAAGTTACGTCTTCGCGCTCGTCGGTAAGCACCCCGTCCGGCGGCATGTCGTAAAGAGTATCCGCACTCGTTACACGCAATCCGCTTATGCGGTAAATTTGTTCTGTTATCGCCTGTTTTTGTTTCATGCTCTCCATCCGTGATCGATACGTTTTCCGAAAAGCGCCGACCGGATATTTTTATCAATTTTACATCTTTCTGTCCGACGGCAAATATATTTCGCCGCGCCTGTCCGACGTTTTGCAAAAAGCCGATACAGTATCGGTAAAATCGCGTTCGGCGGCTATAGGTACTTTAACGGTACAGCTTACGTCGCTGCCGTAACGTATTTGCTCTACTGCATAACCTTGCGATTTACATATGGTGCAAATGCGCTTGAATGCGTCTCCTTCGGCGCTTATACCGTAAACGGTATACTTTTCGACCGTAACCAGCCCGACGTTTTCTATAAGCTCGGCGGCGCTCTGCCTATATGCACGGGTCAGTCCTCCGGCGCCCAGCTTTATACCACCGAAATACCGTACCACGGCGATAAGCGACTTTACGGCGCCCGACGCAGCCAGCGCCGAATATATCGGTTTACCTGCCGTACCGCCGGGTTCGCCGTTGTCATCGTACCCGAAATCGTCGCCCTTTTCGTCGGCTATAAATGCGTAACAAACATGCCGCGCTTCGGGATGTTCGGACTTTAGCCCGTCTATAAACGGCTTAACGTCGGCGCGCGTTTCGATCTGTCTTGAAATCGCTATAAACACCGACCGTTTAACGGTTAGTTCGTGTTTGCCCGGATTGATCCGCGCCGTCATTTTAATACGACTTTTATACGCGTCTTCTTGCCTTTATGCAAAACGAATTCGACGCCGTCGGTATAATCCGAGACTTTGCCGTATACATTATCGACCTTTTTGTCGTTTACTTTTACACCGCCGCCTTCTATAAGACGCCGCGCTTCGCTCTTTGATGCGCAGACATTGCAGACTACCATGAGATCGAGTATTCCGCTGTCTGATCCGAGCGCCAATTCAACCGTCGGCATTTCGGCCGATGCACCTTCGAACGCGCCCATAGCCTGCTCCTGCGCTTTATCCGCGGCGTCGACGCCGTGTATAAGTTTGACGACTTCGTAAGCGAGACGTTTTTTTGCGGCGTTAATGCGTTCGTCGCGGTAAGCGCAAAGCGCAGAAATTTCGCCGAGTTCTACATACGTCAAAAGCTTTAAGCAGTTTTCGACTTCTTCGTCGTCCACATTGCGGAAAAACTGATACATATCGTACGGAGATGTTTTGGCGGAGTCGAGCCAAAGCGCACCTTTTTGCGTCTTGCCCATCTTTTTGCCGTCTTTCGTTTCGAGTAAAGTACAAGTCAGAGCGTATGCGTCCTTATGAGCGACGCGTCTTATAAAATCTGCACCGGCAAGGATATTGCTCCATTGATCGTTACCGCCTATTTCCAGCTCGCACCCGTAATCGGTATACAGGCGTAAAAAATCGTATGCCTGCATGGGCATATAATTAAACTCCAAAAAGCTCAACCCCTTTTCGAGCCGCGTCTTAAAACAATCCGCGGTGAGCATCTTGTTCACGGAAAGATACGCGCCGTAATCGCGCAAAAAGTCTATATAGTTGAGTTGACACAGCCAATCGGCGTTATTTACTATGCGAGCCGCATTTTCGCCCTCGAAGCTCAAAAATCTTGCGAGCTGCGGCTTGATCTTTTGAACGTTGTTTTCTATCGTTTCGCGCGTCATCATCTGACGCATATCGTTGCGGTTGGACGGATCGCCTATCATTGCGGTGCCGCCGCCGACTAGCAGTATAGGCTTATGCCCTGCCTTTTGCATTATAGACGCCGCCATAAGCGGTATAAAATGCCCGATATGCAGACTGTCGGCAGTAGGATCGAATCCGCAATAAAACGTTACCGACCGAGACCCCAAAAGTCCGTAGAGATCTTCCTTGAACACCGTCTGTTTTATAAATCCACGACGTTCGAGTATGTCGAAAACGTTTTCTTTCATGCTTAAAGCTCCTTATCCGTAAGTTATATTAATTGTATACCTTTTCGACGTAAATATCAACCTTTTTGCCGGACTTTTCGAAAACGAAAACCGTCGGATCAATAATTGTAAATATATTCTGCGTCAAAACCGCGCAAGAAGTTTTGCAAAAGCTTGCGCAGGTAAATCTTTTATGATATAATATATACATATGGTACTTTACGAGAAATTCATCCGCCTACACACAGGCAAAAACATTAAGATCGTGCCCTCGTGCGTTTCCACTTTCGACGAGATCGGCAAGTACGACGTTATTATCGCGGGAAGTCAGCAAAACGGCGTCGGCAGAGGCAACCGCAAATTTTATTCGCCCGTCGGAGGTTTGTATATAGTTATGCGCGCTCAAGGCGTGTATATAGATCCGCACACGCTCACCCCTGCCGTAGGGCTTGCCGTCCACGACACTATACGAGCCATATTGGGGATAGAAACCGATCTTAAATGGGTCAACGATATTTATTATAAAGGAAAAAAAGCCGTAGGCATTCTTTGTAAAAGTCCGCGCAAAGCAGAATATCTTATAGGTATGGGCATAAATTACGCTATTGCCGACGCAGAACTGGAAAAAGCCGGGTTAGGAGACACTGCAATATCGCTGAATGCGCCCGAATCGCGCGCAACTGCTTTTGTAACAGGTCTTATAAATCAAGTAAGACATTCTACAATAGCCGCGTTCGACCATGTGCGTTACGGCAAGCTGTGCATGAACGTCGGCAAAAACGTAACGTTTATTCATAACGGGATAAACGTACAAGGTTTCGCGGAAAGTGTAGCGCCCGACGGCTCGCTTATAGTCCGCATCGGCAATGCTACGGTCGCCGTCGACGCAGGCGAAGTTTCCATAATACGCGTAGCGCAAAACGGCGGAAACCAATAAGCATTTTATTTTGCCGCACAAAATCAATATAGCTTTAAACAGTTCGATACATTAATGCGGTCGGTACGTTAAAATAACGATATTATTGTCCGCTATTTTAAGTAAATCAGCCGCGGCTTTGGATCGCTGCGGTATATTTATTTTACGACATTATGCCCTGCTGCCTACGATAAGATTAGCCGTTGCCTTGTTAGTCGCAATGGGTATATCGTAAACCACTGCGATCCGAAGCAACGCTTTCACGTCCGGATCGTGCGGCTGCGCCTGTAACGGATCCCAAAAGAAAACCACCATATCAATAGCGCCCTCCGCTATCTTTGCGCCTATCTGCTGATCGCCGCCCAAAGGACCGGACAAAAACCGTTCGACGTTCAATCCGGTAGAATCCGAAATAAGCTTTGCGGTCGTACCCGTTCCGCACAGTTCATAACGGGAAAGGATCGCGCTGTTATCGCACGCCCAGCTCACTATATCGCTCTTTTTATTGTCGTGCGCAATAAGCGCTATTCTTTTTTTTGTTTTCATTAGATCTACTCCGTATCGCAGACAGTATAGCAATAAATTTTAACGGGAACACTCGCTCTCTATAAAAGCTTTGAGTTCGATAAATCCGCCGTGTGCATAAGCTGTTATATCCGCATTATTTCTATCGATAAGACAATCGGTCAAAATAAATGTCTTGATCCCTATTTTGTCGGCGGCTGTATCCTCAACGATATCGTTCCCTATCATAACACATTCGTCAGCGCGTAGCCTCAGCTTTTGTAATATTTCCGTAAAATAAGCGGGATTAGGTTTGCAATAATGCGACTGTTCGTAAGCCGTTATCAGATCGAATTCGTCCGGAGCCAGTCCTGCCCACTTAACGCGTTTTTGCTGTGCGAGCATCGGAAATACAGGGTTTGTAGCGACCGCCATTCTTAAGCCGCGCGACTTTATGTATTCCGCAAGCTTCGGAATTTCCGGATTAGGCTTGCAATATCCGCGCAACCCGTCGAATCCCATTCTATAAAACGAATCGAAATGCGGAATGTCGTCGTAAACCTTTTCGCCGAACACAGCTGAAAATGCCTGCCAAAAAGCGTCGCTGTTCGTTTTTTTACCGTCGTTGGCGACCATGGCGTCTATACCTTTCAATATACCGCCGATAAGCGCTTTCGGCTCGTATCCGTACTGCGCGATGTCGGCAGCCAAAAGCTTAAAATACTGTTTTGTAAACGCTTCCGTATCCATGGGAAGCAGCGTTCCGTCCAAATCGAACAATACTGTTTTTATCATAAAATATCTCCGTAATGCCTTAAAATGTCAATCGAAATCAACGATTGCCGTTTTAAGATCGCAATAATACTCTGCGTGCGAACAGGTAAACTTCAACACGCAATAATCGGGATCCGTTTTCCCCTGCTTATATATAAACGAATCGCCCGTACGCCATATCTCGTCCTTTGTCTTTTGATCGGTGCATATCCGCATCGTACCGACAATAGACACGCCCCGATACCTAAATATGCCGCGTTTATAAAAATATACGCACGCCTTATCGTTACCGCTGTAATGTTTGATCTTATTGGACGACGTATTTGTAGTAAAATACAAATCGTTTCCTTCAATATTTCTCGGCGCAAGCATCGCTCTGATAACAGGAAATCCGCTGCCGTCTACCGATGCTATAAACGCCGTTTTCTGTTTCAATACAAATTTAAAGACTTCTTCTTTTGTCATAAATACAGTTCTCCGTTAATATCTTACGGGCGTTTCGGGCGGAACCGAACACTCGTAAGATTATACCATATAACAGCCGCAAATACAAGTTTTTGACGTACGGTTTCGGCATAGACATGCGTAAGTTTTGTTTGCATAAATGTTTATGCCGACGGCATGCTCTGGACGGAAATTTAACAAAAGAATAATCGCAGAAATTAAACCATTTCGCTTGACAATGCAAATTTAACTGTGATAGAATAATAAGGCTGTGTGGTCCATTAGCTCAGTTGGTAGAGCACTTGACTTTTAATCAAGTTGTCCCGCGTTCGAGTCGCGGATGGATCACCAAAATACGGACGGGTTCCCGAGTGGCCAAAGGGAACAGACTGTAAATCTGTCAGCTTCGCTTTCGGTGGTTCGAATCCACCCCCGTCCACCAGTCAAAACCTAAAACGAACCACAATGTTTTAGGTTTTTTGTTTGCTGTTTTTTCGCTATCGGTAGTAGTCCGTAATGTTGCCAAGCGTGCCGACGGCGGTTTATGCCGCAAAAGGCTATTGACTGGAATTGCGGTGTGTTAGGCTATTTTGCCAAAGGCAAATGAAACTCCCCCGGCGAAGCCGGGGGTTTCTCATATGCGGGCAAAAGCCCTAA
>CAJUBY010000040.1 GCA_910585055.1 uncultured Christensenella sp.
TCATATTTACCGTAAACAGATTTGCATACTGCGCTCCGCCGGGATGTATGTCGTCCGACATCCACACCGAGGTATCTGTCGTTTCGGCATTGAACAGATCGACTACGATTATGTTCCATTTTTCCGCTATCTTTCTTAAATTGATGTTGATAAACGAAGCATACTGCTGATTCCAACCCCAATTAGGCTTGACGGCACACGTATAAACCACTACGCGCGTATGGGGCGATATCTTTCTCGTTTCGTCTATTATATATTCGATCGCGCCCGAAGCCGTAGCCGTATCGAATCCGCTCGTTGCGTTGGTAACCGTTCCCATTGCGACGCCCTGCGTAAAATCGTTGGTGCTCAATTGCAATACAAGATAATCGGGATCGTCGTCAAATCGGAAATTCGACCACCGTTCGACATAAGAATTGGGTTTGGATGTCGCAAGCGTCGTGCCGCTTACCGTCTCTTTGACGTACTTACTGCCCGTAAGCGCGGATATTTGTTCGGCAAACGATATGCCTGCGTTAGCGTATCCGTAAGAAATCGACGATCCGAGATGGTAAAACATTTTACCGTACAGCGGATGCTTCGACATATTTTCGTGTGTATAGACCGACGATGTTTTGATGTCCGCGTAATCGAGCTTGCAAGAACACTTGTGCGTATCGGCGCCTATACATGTAAATTCGAAATATTCCTGACCGGTGACGGCTCTTATCTTGTCCGTAAGATCCCTGCTTGCAAGCGCGGCGTCGGAGACGGCGACACTGTTTGCCTGATTGTTATTGACCGACGTGAATCTGTCGAAACTTCCGCCGTCTACGGATAAACCGTAAACCCCGTCCTTATAGCGTATAGTGTACTCGTGCTGCGATTTTATAGTTTCACCCGGCACGTTCCAACAATAATTGAAATAATATCCGCCTATATTTGCGCCGAGATATGCGATATTTCTGTCGGCATAAACTCCGAAATATACCCTTCCGAGCGTCGATTTGTCAAGCGACGTCAAAAGCTCCGCACTGGCGCCGCCGTTTGCAAGCACTCCGCCTATATTGATCTCCCATTCCGCATTCGGATTTACTGGCATGATCACGGGTTCGTCGAATTTTATAACGCAGTTTTCCAGCGACAGCACCGATCCGTCCGAAACAGCCGTACCGGCGGTCACCGTACCCGAAAAGTCTCTTCCGTATTTTACAAGCTCGTATCTTCGGCTGTCGGCGAGTTTACCGCTTGCCATATCGTCGTACCACTGCGATTCGCTTCCGCCGTAATCGGGATGCGTCGCTATGTACTGTTCGTAAGCCGACTTTCCGTCGGTGCCGTCTTTTCCGTCCGTTCCGTTCATACCGTCGACTCCGTTGACTCCGTTTATACCGTCCTTACCGTCTTTCCCGTCCGCACCGCTTCCGCACGCGACAAACATAGAACTCAACGATAAAGCCGCCACCGCAGACATTATCAATGCTACCGCTTTTTTCATGATCCTCTCCTATCTGTTATCTTGATAATATTTTACCATAAGACGAGGTCTGCGAATATTGATATTATTTAAATATTTATATGTATTGTTGCATTAAACGATCCGGCACGCGCACCGTCACTCGGCGACGGTCACTCCGTCGAACACTATGGATCTGTCCGTATCGGGGACGGGTTGTTTCGGTTTTATAAGCACGACCCTTCCCTCGTTACCCGAAAACAGCTTGACGACGTTTTTGCGATGGGCGACCAATATAAGCAAGTACATTGCAAACAGCAATAACGAGCAGTACAATCCCAACGAATTATGCGCAAGCGAACTGCCTTCCGCGACCATAGGCGCGCTCACTATTATGAACGATGTAAGCGAACCCACTTTCGTAACAAACAGAAATGCGACACCGAATGCAAACGCCGCAAGCGTAAACAACGGCTGCAATGTAAGGCACACACCGATAATGGTAGCTGCGCCTTTGCCGCCCTTAAACTTCATCAATGCGGGATATATGTGTCCGAGCACGGCGAAGATCCCTGCTATATACATGCCCATTCTGTCCGAACCGAGCATCAAAAACTGCTTATCGCCCATGAACAGCCAACCCAGCATACACGGCACTACACCTTTCAGAACGTCGAGGATAAGCGTAAAAACGCCCAAAAGCTTGCCGTATGTACGGAGCATGTTCATCGTACCGGGGTTGCCGCTTCCGCATTGGCGGATATCTTTGCCCTTTAAACGGCTTATAAGTATGGCATTGTTTATATTGCCGACAAAATACGATCCGACCGCAACGAGCGAGCCGGCTAGTATCTGCATAGAAACAGAGATCGTCATTGTTCGCCTCTCCCCGAAAATTTAAGAGTCATAGGCGTGCCCGTAAAATCGAAAGCGCGGCGTATTGCATTCTCCAAATAACGTTCGTACGAAAAATGTATAAGTCTCGGGTCGTTCACCTTAAAAACAAACATCGGAGGACAAACACCCGGCTGCGAAACATAATAGATCTTAGCCTTTCTGCCCTTACGCGCAGTCGGCTCCGTCGCGGAAACCGCCTGCGATACAAGATCGTTCAGTAAGCCCGTCGATATCCTGCGCGACGCGTTTTCCCACACCTTATCTGCCGCTTCGGTAAGTTTTTGTATTCGCTGTCCCGTAAGCGCGGACACCGAAACCGAAGTAAAATAACTCATAAAAGCCAGATGTTCTTTGAGTTCGTCCGTCTTGCTCTCCAACGTTCCGGTGGATTTCTCTACGGCGTCCCATTTATTGAGCACCACTACCGACGGCTTGCCCGACTCGTGCACAAGACCGGCTATCTTTTCGTCCTGCTCCGAAATCGGCTGGGTCGCATCCGTAACGATCAAAACGACGTCGGCGCGTTTTACCGCGGCTATCGACCGCATTACGGAATATTTTTCCACCGACCGTGCATCGATGTCGCGTTTTCTCCGCATCCCCGCGGTGTCTATAAGTATATATTCCTTGCCGTTTACCGTAAACGGAGTATCGATAGCGTCGCGCGTTGTGCCTGCGACATCGGAAACTATGCTCCGTTCGTAACCGAGCAGTTTATTTACAAGCGACGATTTTCCTACGTTGGGCTTGCCGACAAGCGCTATGGAAAGCGGCTTGTCCGTCCCGTCCCGGTCAGACATCGGAAAGCCTTTACATACCTCGTCGAGCATGTCGCCTACTCCGGAACCGTGCTCCGCCGATACGAGTATCGGTTCGCCCAGACCCAAACCGTAAAAGTCGTATACATTGTCGCGGTTGGCGCTGTCTGCTTTGTTTACGACCAAAACGATAGGTTTATTGTGTTTCCTCAATATCTCGGCAATATCGGTATCTCCGGGCATTACACCCTGTTTAACATCCGTGACGAAAATAACGACCGATGCAAGCTCTACGGCGTCTAACGCCTGACGTTTTACCGAACGCGAGATATCGTCGGCGCTTTCGTCGATACCGCCGGTATCTATAAGCGTAAACTCCTTTCCGCACCACTCGCAATCGGCATACAGTCTGTCGCGCGTAACACCGGGCATGTCGTCTACGATAGCAACGCGCCTTCCGCTTATTCTGTTTATAAGTGTGGACTTGCCAACATTGGGGCGTCCGACTATTGCTACAATGGGTTTCATGCGATTTTTCCGTTGACCGATACTTTGTTTTGCGACATTCCGTCCGTACGATACGGCGTGAACACTCGCCTACAAATTATATCACAATCGTTCGCAATTGTAAACAATAATCGGTGTATTTGTCGAATTGCCGTACCTCATCTTATTCGTCGAAATACTTTTTATATTCTTCGGCGTCGAATTCTTCCGACAACTCCGAATTTTCAGCGGCACGGAGCTTGGCGCGATTGTTCATTGTACGCTTTATCGCGGCTATGCTTTCAAACAGCACCACGGCGGTCACCGCCGCGAGTATTATCGCGTCGAACGTCGCAGGCGTACCGAAACGCATAGACGTACCGTATACGTACAAAGACACCGCCGAAGATATAACTTCGCCTATCGGCATTCCCAAAAAAATGCCGCACAGCGCGGAGATCTTGGTCTTGCCGACAAGATAACAGACGGCGCCGCACAGAAATCCTATAATTATGACCGTCACCGTATCGTTTGTTATACGGGCGATCAACAGCCACACCGAAATAAAAAGCGCCGCGACGACGGATGTCGTCACAAGTGCGCGGACGGTATCGCCCACCTTGACCGCAAGCGCGAAAAATACAGCCGCGAATAACAGCGGTGCGAAAAATCCGGCGACATTGAAAGTTACCGCGCCGAGCGTAAAAGTCGGGATAAAAGCGCAGCCGATAAGTATACCGACTATCAGGAACGCCAGCCAGTTAGCTACTCCGAAGCTTTTGAACACGCTTTCCGCTATTCCGAAAAACAAAAGCAGCGCGACCAAACCCAAAAGTACAAGTCCTATAACCATACTTCGATTATTGCCGCTTAAACCTATTTTATGCAACGCCGAAATATCAAAGCCGTCCGCGCTGCTTTGCGGACGGCTTTGGATCCGTACGTCAGTTTATACCAACCCAGCTCGTCAACCTGCGCGAACCGTTTTTGTCGTTACCGTTGACATACTTCAAAAAGTCGAAATTTTTCCACTTGGAATCATTAAGATTATACACCTTTACGCTTTCTATCTTGATAGTGGGCGTAGGCGGCTTCCATTGGTATCCCGAACTTATGGAGGTGTTCAACTTGGCGGTACGAGCGATAGCCTGTATATTTTTTATCGTGTCGTCGTTGAGCGCATGTCCGACCATTGTGCATTCTATACCTTTTATCTCGCCGGGCACAGTTTCTGCAAAATCCCCGTAATAAAATTGAAATTCCGTAGCCGTATCGTTATATCTATACGCCAACGAACCGGCTCGCTCCAACATGTTTTTGTTTTTCCCGTCCGAATCGGCACGCAGTCTGTATCCGAATTTATCCGTCACTTTATTGAATCTGTTGTTGGGCAGCGCCGAAAAATTTTTGCAGTAATCGGTGTTTTGAGCGTGATGTCTGCTTCTTTTGTAATCGCTTAAATTGGAGCTGCCGTCGGTCGGCTGGGATTCATAGCCGCCGAAGCGCAACCATCCGCCCTGCGCATCGTAAAAAACGGTATTGTCGAAATATTTGTTGGTCGCCAGAAAAATAAAATTCGTCGCAGCCGTGTCGTATTCGTCCTCGTCGATCACATATTCCAATATCATTCCGTTTGACAGACTGAAACGAGCTATCACATCTTTATATCCGCGGTACGGGTTGATAACAAACAGTATCACGGGAGTGATAAGCGCCACGATTATCAAAATAACCGCGACCGCTATTACGCCGCCGACGATCAATGCCGACCGACGCGTTTGACGCTGATCCCGCAGCATCGCCTGTTCGCCCGACGCCGACTTCGACGACGGCTTTGCAACGTGATTTCCGCCTGACGCCGAAACACGGTACGGGGTCTTGTTTTGCTCCGCATAACGCTTTGCCTTGCGTTCCTTCGCGGTCAATGAATAATTACGTTTCTGTTTCAAGATGATTTTTATTCCCTGTCGTAATATTTATTATCTGCGGTCGCGTTTGTAACGGTTGGGATCGGACATATCCGAACCGTCGCTGTGCTTGGCGCGAAGCGCCGCAAGATCGGCGGCTCTGCGTTCGCTTGTTCTGCGGCTTGCACGCGGTGTTTTTAAGTCGCTCTGAACAGCGGACGTTTCGCTGTCGAACTTACGCAAAAACTCATCGAATTCGCTCTCGCTCATGACCGGTTCGGTGTTACCGAATCCATTGCCTGTTCCGTTTGTCGGCTGCGGCTGCGACGTATCGCTGTCGCCCGTACCGAAATCGTCGAAATCGTCGTGTTTTTTTACGTCCACATCGAAATAATTGACAAGCGGCTTACCTTGCTCCGTATTATTATACATACGGTCTATAGCCTGCTTGCGCATAATATCCGATTGAGCTATTTCCTTTGTAGTAAGCGTGCGTTCCGTCTCGACTATATTGGTACCGTCGAGCTTGTGCGTTTGTCCTATCGGATCAGACTGCGGCGTTTGCGGTGTTTCTGGCTGTTCCGCAGCCGACGCGTCCCGCGCCGCAGCTACAGGCTGCTCCGCCGCCGTTACCGGTTCCGGCACGATCACAGGCTGAACGATCACGGGTTCCGCCGCTACCGGTTCCGCGACTATCACGGGCGGATCTTCTTTTATATGTTCGGCTATATTTTCGGCGGCTGCCGATTTTTTTTCTTCGTTCGCATTCTTTCCCACAACAGGCATGATAGGCACTTCGGGAATATCCTGTAACGACGCTTCGGGAGGTTTTTCATCCGCCTTGCCGTTTAAATCGCGCATTGCGGCATTCATATCCATAAAATCGTCGTCCGCCAACGTGTCTATCGGCGACGGACCGTTGGGAATGTCCCGAGCCGGCTGTTGAACGGGCTGAACCTCGCCCTGATATTGGGCTTGTCCGTTAGATGTAGACGGATACTGTACGCCGGGCGCGGCGCCGAACGCAAAAGTCTGAGGCAACGGCGCGTATTCCGCTTTATCTCCTTGCAGGTTACGTTTATAGAATACCGTTTTTACCAAATTTAAATACGGCGAGATAAATATAAAGCCGAGTCCGAGAGTAACGACGCCCAAAACATACCAACCGGCGAGCGACAGACACAGCACGAAATACGAACCTGTTTTACCGCTCATTACTTTACTCGATGCCGTAAGCGCGGTAGACGGCTTCATTTTGGGATTTGCTACGAGCAGATAGTTAGCCATGGACGTGCGCATAAGATATATCACACCCGGCACTATAAGACACAGCAAAAGCAAAAACGCCAGAACGGTGCGTTTTAAACTGACTGTCAATATTTTGGTTATATTGCTACGCGCAAGCGTTTCGCCCAAACGTCTTATATTATACGGCTTGCATCTGTATGCCGCCAAATAGAAATCCGTCATCGCAAAGCCCAGCATTCCGGCTGCCACTATAACGATAATACCGAGCAATATGCCGTAGCATATCATTATGACAGACAAGACCTTGTTTGCGCTGAGACTTACGCACGACAGCACTACGAGTGCGACGAGCGTAATGAATATCGAAAACTCGACGGTATAGATCGCTATCGATTGGTGCATATTCAGAGCCAGCTTACGCCGTGCTTCTTCTTTTACAGCCTTTGCGGTCATACGCTATATTTTACAGTATTTGCCAAACTTTGTCAATACATTTTTACAGGCTGTTTAATTTTGCGGCAAAGCAAAGGATATGTCGAATCCGCTGTCCGCACGAAACACTCTGCCGTTGAGATATTCGAGTCCGTTTTTAAGCCCTTCGAAAGAAAGCTCGACGGCGGCAAGCATTTGCGTATCGGGCGCATTTTCGAAACGTATCCCGTCCTTGATGCCGTATTTATGTTCGCCTATTATCGGATAGCCCGCAAAACATAAATGAGCGCGTATCTGGTGAGTTCTGCCCGTATGCGGATATACGCGAAGGATCGCCGCTTTACCTATACGACGCACGGTCTCATATTCGGTGATCATCGTCTTGTAGCCGGGTTTGCGCACGGCGGAAACGAGCGCGAGATTTTGCGCGTGCATAAGTTTCGTATATGCGGTCAGCACATCTCCGTCCTTTTCGGGCGCAGGCGCGACAGCCGCTTCGTATATCTTTTTAACCCTGCGGTCGCGGAACGCCGCCGTCAGCTCCGACAACGCTCTTTCCGTCTTTGCGAAAACTATCAACCCCGTAGTATTTGTATCCAATCTGTGTACCGCAAAAAGCGGCATACGGTAAGTATGCGGCACCGCGTCATACTGCATACGTTTGGGCTTATCGAAAACGACTATGTTTTCGTCGTCGTAAACGATCGGCACGGCAGTCGGATCGACGCCCAATCCGTCCGGAACAAAAACGTTTACTTTGTCGCCTGCGACAAGCGTCGCGTTGGATCTTATCCTTGTGCCGTTGACACGTACTTCTCCGCACTTAACGAGAATATCCGCTTTGGCGGCGGTAAGCCCGGGGATACTGCCCGACAAAAAAGCCGCCACCCGTCGTCCGTCCGATTCCGCCGTGAATTCGTATTTTTTTCCCATGCGTTTTTCTCCGTAAACGTTATTTATGCGAGCTTACGTCTTCTCGCCTTCGCACGTTTTATTTTCAACGTTATTATGACCGCCGCGACCGCCGCGGCAATGACCGTCCATACCGTAAAGAATACCGCTTTATCGGCATTATAACCCAACGCGGACCTGTAGTATACCAGCGCTGTAATGTACGCGACCGCCGTATGAACAAGGATGGAAAGTAAAGCGCTCTTTATGCCGTTTTCTTTGGCTATTACGGAAACGGTTGCTATGCAAGGTACGTATAAGCACGTAAATATCATAAACGATACGGCTTCGGTCTTGCCGCCGAGAACGACGCTCGCGCCGCCCAGCCCGTTTATTACCGAGATCACCGTTTCTTTAGCCGCCACACCGGAGATCAGCGCCGTGACCGCCTGCCAATTACCGAAACCAAGCGGTGCGAACAGCGGCGCGATAAGTCCCGCAAACGTGCTCATTATGCTGTTTTCGCCTCCGCCGGTAAATCCTTCCGCAACGGAGAAATTGCAAAGCACCCACATTATCACACTGACGCAAAGCACCACCGATCCGACACGGGCTACAAACGATATAACGTTTTTCCACACCACGCAGACGATACGTTTCGGTTGCGGTAACCTGTAAGGCGGCATTTCCATTATAAACTCGTCGCCCGTATCTTTATCCGGTCTGAACAGGGTCATTATTTTAAGCACGGCAAGCGCAGCTGCGAACCCGACGATGTACATAGCCGCTACGGCAAACCCGGAAAGTCCGAAATACGCAGCCAAAGCGGTAAACACCGCAAGTCTCGCGCTGCACGGACAAAACGGAGTTGCAAACGCCGCTCTGCGTTTTGCGCCGACGTCGGCGATTCCGCGCGTAGTCAGCACAGCCGTTGCAGAACAGCCGAGACCCAGCACTACGGAAAACGCCGCGCGACCGTTCAGTCCGAACTTTTTAAAGAAATCGTCGGTGATAAACGCGACTCGGCTCATATATCCGCTGTCCTGCAAAATTGCGGTCAGCAAAAACAATAACACCACCTGCGGCAAAAATGCAAGTACGCCGCCTACACCGGATAACACACCGTCGCACAGCAACGCGATCGCCCAGTCGGGCATATCGAGATCGCGCAGATCCGACGCACGTTCGGTAAGCCTCACAAGCAGATCGGACAGCGGTTTCCCCAATTCGAACGTAATGACGAATACCGCCGCCATAATCGCCAGAAATATCGGCAACGCCGCTTTCCCGAGTATTATTCTGTCCGCTCTGTCCGTTTTTGCGTTGTCTCTCTGTTTTTCGATCACGCCTTTTAAAACTTCGTCTATGTATGCGTACCTCAACCGTGACGGTAAACCGCTTCGATCCGACGCACATGCGCCGCAGCCGTCGCACCCGGCACATTCGGCCGCTTTTATACCAAGCTTATCCATGACGTACGCATCGCATTCCATTATCTTTAAAGCAGCGAACCCGGCATCGACAGCCTTGCCTGCCGCGTTATTTCTTATCTTATCCGCCGCGGCTTTTATACGCGGATCGTTTAAATAACCGGGACGTTTCGGCTTTACGCCGCAAGCCTCTTTCGCCGCCGCCGTAATTGCACGTTTGGGGTTTTCGCGCCTGTCGGAAGTTCCCACTACCGGAACGCCCAATCGGCTCGACAGCAGATCGAGATCTACTTTACCGCGCGCCTCGTCCATCATGTTTACTATCAGCACTGCGTGCTTGTCCGCCTCCATGAGCTGTGTAAACAGATAAAGATTGCGCCGAAGATTATTCACCTCGGCGACGTAAGCGATAACGTCGAAATCGCCGTTGAGTATACTGTCGCCCGTTATCCGCTCTTCCGGCGAAAGCGCTGTCAAAGAATACGCGCCGGGAAGATCTGAAAGCGTATTATCTCGGTCCATGCGTTTTGTACGCACATCCACGGTAACGCCATGCCAATTACCTACAGGCTCATCCGAGCGCGTAAGTCTGTTGAACAGCGTCGTTTTACCTACATTCGGGTTTCCGCAAAGCGCGATTTTCATTATATCCTTTCGATCACCTTTATATTTTCGGCGGCATCCTTGGCAAGCACGGCGCAGAACCCGTGACCGAAGTCAGCCAATACCGAACGCCTGTTTTTGGCTTTTACGGTAAAATCCGAATCGACTAACCCCAGATCGTAAAGACGTCTGCGAACGTTGATGTTGCCGCCGATATCGGTTATTTTTCCGCCGCCGCGTTTGTTGCAATCGAAAAGCGTCATACACCCTACTTAAATGCGTTGATAAATTCGATAAACGACGTTACGTCACGGAAATCGCGGTATACCGACGCAAAACGAACGTACGCTATCTGATCGAGTTCTTTTAACCCTTCCATTACAAGTTCGCCGATCTTTTTGGAAGATATTTCCTGTTCGAGCGAATTGTATACCTGCTTTTCTACGGATGTGACCAAGGCGTCGATATCTCTAATGGCGACGGGGCGCTTTTCGCACGCCTTTATTATTCCGGACTTTACCTTGTGCGAATCGAACTGTTGCCGCGTTCCGTCATGCTTGACGACAAGCACCGGCGTAGATTCGATCACCTCGTATGTAGTGAAACGCTTGCCGCACTGCAGGCACTCACGCCTGCGCCGAATGCTGTTGCCTTCGTCCGTCGATCGCGAATCCACGACCTTGCTTTCCGCATTACCGCAATATATACATTTCATAATACGTTTTTCCTTTATGTATTATGATGATTATAGCACAGTATTCACGATTTGTCCACTCATATGGGGCTTTACAACGCAGGGCACAAAATAATTCAAACCGTCATTCCGCTACCGCGTTCCAACGGTTGGCACAATCGAACAGCATACATTTTTCGCATTTGCCGTCGCAGTTGCGGCTGTTGTTCTGCTTTTTTCCCTGATGCGGTTCCGGCAGATTTTGTTTAGAAGGCACGCACGTCGGCATACCCGACGAAAGATCGCATATCTCTACGAGAATCACATCCTCGCCTATTTTTTGCACGCACTGCCACGGCACAAACAGATCCTGCGATTTTGAAAAAACTCCGCGCTTACCGTACGGAAGGATTATTCCCTTTATTTTCCCGCTGTCGGCGGAAAATATCATATCTATGATATGCCCCATTCTCCGACCGTCACTGCCGTTTATCACCTCGCGGCGTTTTAATTCGCAATACGACATTTCGTTTTCCATAAAAGTTATATATGCCGCATCCGCTTATTTTGCCACAAATTTATCGGGTTTTTATTTTCGACCGTAAAATCCAAAAAACGCGGACTATTAGCATTCGGACGTGCATACATACCGTACCTAACCGCCAAACTTAATTTATGCCGACCGCTGCGGCCGGCACAATTTCGACTAAAGAGGTACACATGAAAACACGCGTCGATATTTGCGGACTGGATACTTCCACACTGCCAAAACTGAAGCACGAAGAAATGATGGAACTTCTAAACAAAGCACGAAACGGCGACGAAACCGCACGCGAAATGTTTATAATGGCAAATCTGAGGCTCGTTCTTTCCGTAACACAGCGGTTCGCGGCAAAAAAGCAAAGCGCGGACGATATATTTCAAGTGGGATGTATCGGACTTATAAAAGCGATGGAAAACTTTAACACGGCATATAATCTCCGTTTTTCCACTTACGCCGTGCCCATGATAATCGGCGAGATCCGCAGATTTTTACGCGACTGTTCGCCGCTGCGTGTTTCACGCTCGGTAAGGGATACCGCTTACCACGCGCTGCAGGCAAGACAGCAAATAGAACACGATACAGGCGACGCCGCTACGCTGGAAGATATAGCCGCGGCGCTCAACGTGCCTGTTTCCGATATCGTATACGCTCTGGACGGGATATCCGACCCTATTTCGCTGTTCGAACCCGTATACCACGACGGTGACGACACGGTACTTGTAATGGATCAAATATCGGAAAACACCGACGAAAACAGATTGAGCAAGATAGATATAGACGACGCCGTATCAAAACTAGGCGAACGCGAACGAAAAATCCTTATGATGCGTTTTTACGACGGAAAGACCCAAATGGAAGTGAGCAAAGAGATAGGTATCTCGCAGGCGCAGGTCTCACGTCTCGAAAAAACGGCTATCGCCGCCATTCACAGCAAAGTGGCGGAATAACCGTTTCCGTGTTTTTTTATTGATTTTCGATCTGCCTATCCGATAAAAAATTTGATCTCGGCGTCTTTATCCGCCGTTGCCGTAAACGTCACGGTCGCGCAGACTGCGTCCGGAGAAGCGTCGCAAGTGTTCAAAGGGAACACTGCGGCGTTTTTCGACGCTGTCTTAAACTCCGCATCGACTCCGTTGACCGTGACTTTAACAACGTTCTCTCCCTCCGGAATATGGAGTTTTATCTTTATTTCACGCTCCGCAAAACATTTTGCACCGTCGAAACTTCCCTGCGGTTTTTCGAGCTTTAAGACAAACGCCGAGCACTTATCGCAGTATTCCGCCGAATAAGCGGTGGTTCGGTTTGCACCCAGCTTGTAGGCTGTAGTTTCGGTATCGTCCTCGTAGATATATCCGGCATCTGCGGCTTTTTTATCGGCATAGAAATCCAAAACAAGCCTATCCCATTTTTGAGACTTGGTGTTACGCGCTTCGTAAGCAAGCGGTATGACCGCACCTTTGCGTACAAAAAGCGGAAGTTCTCTTAAGTCGTATTCCCTTCCGACGGTACGTCCGCCGCCGTACACCGTTCCTCCGAAAACATCAACCCACTCGCCTTCGGGCAGATAAACGGATTTTACGGTTTCGTCCTTGCACTCTTCGGCATACAATGCACAGCAAGCTTCACCTCCGGCTTGAAAATATTCTATTTCGACACTGTGTTCCATGCCGCCTTCCGCTTCGCATAGCGGAAACAACATAGCTGAATGCAATGTTTTGTCTTCGAGCACCTTTTTGCCGTCCACCCAAACCGTAGCGCCGTCGTCGCTCTTAATATACAGACGCATTTTCTTGGGGAATTTCAAAACGGTTTCGAACCGCGCCGAAAAATCGTATACAGGTACGCCTTTATGCGGCGGAACGTGTCTTAGATCCATTTCCAGCTTATCCCATTCCGTGATCGCTATAGGATCGCCTTCCAGTTCCCTGCCGTTGTAAAAAACAGCTTTTACTGGAGTTACATAATTATCCTTGACCAAAGGATCGTACATTTCGCCGCCTATAGGCGAAATCAGAATATCGTTTCCCAACATATATTCGTCTGTACACGCCAATGCGGTCTTGTCCTTGGGGAATTCCCAGCCCAAACCCTTGAATATCGGTTCACCCGTCAGATAGTTATTATACGCGTTTTTATATATTACGGGCAACAGGCGATAACGTAAATTGTTGTATTCCCTGACTATGTCCAACGTCTCGCCGTCGTACAGCCACGGCTCGCGGAACCGCACGACATTGTTAGTGCAGTGAGGTCTGTATACGGGCGACAGCGTCCCGAACTGCATCCAACGTATAAAGCATTCCTTATCGGGGTTGCCCGTATGACCGCCGCAGTCGGCATTGACATACGCGATACAGTTATTAGAGGCTCTAATAAGCGTCTGAACTTCCTGCGTTATTGACTGCGGACTGCTGTCGATATCTCCCGTCCACTGTATGCTGTATCTGTGGCTCGCACTGTCGGTGATAGTCCTGTATTCGCCGTTGGCGACGTTTACAACGTTGCCCATAATAACGGGGCGGCGGTAAACCTTATCGTCTCCGTATGTTTTTTTATAATAATTGGCGGTTATATCCGCAAACAAATACAATCCGAACGTTTCCCAATACACGTTTTCGCTCGGCGATATCAAATGCGTGCCCCAGTTACGGTCGTACCACCACGTATCCAATCCTATGTTCATTAACGCCTGCAGATTATTTTCGCGGTATTCTATTTCTTCCGGCGCAAACACTTGCGCGCCGTTTACCGGTTCCGGATGGTCGTTGAACATTATCTCGACGCCGTGACTGTGCGCAAAATCTATAAATCCCTTCATATCGGGAAACAGAGTTTCGTTTATATCGTATCCCCAACCGTTTTCGCAGCTGCGCCAATCGGTATCGATAACCATTACGTCGAGCGGAACGTTATGTTTTTCGTAATCGGTAATTACCTGTTTCGCTTCGCTCTCGCTGTATGCGTAATATTTACTGTTCCATCCGCCGAACGTAGAAAGGCGTACCATCTCGTTTCTGCCCGTCAACTCGACATAAAGCTTGCGCAGTTTTTTTGCATCCTTGCCGCACAGTAGCAAATAAATATCCTGTACATTCTCTTCTACCGTATACTCACCGTTTCCGGTTGCCGAGTAACCGCCGGCAGGCACCGTTATCCTGGGCGTATCCGAGACCGCAAAGACCTCCGGAGTTTTATCCAACGGCGGCAGTTCTCCGCTGTTTGCGAGTTTTTTATACGAATATACTTTTTTGCCGTTTTTATCAAGCCTTACGCCCGTAAGTCCGCTTGCGTTATCCGGAATGTACAATTCGTAATCGCCGAAACATATCACATTCTCTTCGCAGGTATGACCCACCGCGGTATTTTTATACTGTGTTTTATCGGGTATAAAAAACGTGTCGGCATCGAAAAACACGCCGTTCTTTGCGTACTCTATACGTACCGTGTCCGCATTAAGCAACTGCACTCTGATATTTCCCAATACTATCTGTTCCATGGTAATTCCTTTTACGATTATTTAATACCGTATATCGTATCTTGAAGCATTATCCCACACGCGACACTGTTTGTCAAGCGTTGTATACGATTATATCCGCATAAATAAAAAATCCCGACCGCACACACAGCGTATCGGGACGACAATATTTACAGTGCTTAAACCTGTAATGCCTTACTTATATCCTTTTTTAGCCTGTAGATTATTTTCTTTTCCAAACGCGATATGTACGACTGAGAGATACCGAGCAGATCGGCGACTTCCTTTTGAGTTTTTTCGTTAGCGCCGCCCAGTCCGAACCGCATCTGCATGATAACGCGCTCGCGCTTATTAAGGCGCTCCAGCGCTTCGTTAAGCAATCTGCACTCGGCTTCGGTCTCGAGATCCTTATACACCGCATCGGGGTCTGTGCCGAGAATGTCCGCCATAACAAGTTCGTTCCCGTCCGCATCTACGTTCAGCGGCTCGTCCAGCGACACTTCCGCGCGCAGTCTTACGACACGGCGCAAATGCATAAGTATTTCGTTTTCGATACAGCGCGAAGCATAAGTGGCGAGTTTTATATTCTTTTCGGTATCGAACGAATTGACTGCCTTTATAAGTCCGACCGTTCCTATCGAAATAAGATCTTCCACATCCACACCGGTATTGTCGAACTTCCGCGCGATATACACCACAAGCCGCAGATTATGTTCTATAAGCAGAGTCTTTACCGCAGGATCGGTCTTGAGTCTTGACAATGCGTCCGCTTCCTCGTTAGGCTCCAACGGATGAGGCAGTCCCTCCCCGGACGTTATATACTCCAGATCGCAACCTTCGCCGTTGCATTTAAGCGCACGTTTAATCGCTTCTATAATTTTGCAGAATATCATACACCCTCCGTCAGTGCCGCAGAACAGAGCAACATTTCGTGCGATCCGACAAACTTCCGACCGCCGCCTATCAGTCCTACCATTGCATTTATTTTATGTCCGTGCCTGTCCGAATAGACCGTTATCCGCGTCGGTTCAATCAGATAAATTTCGGCTTTTCCTCCGTGAGTTTCGGCATACATCTTACGAAGTTTCGGCAGCTGTTTAGCAAACTCCACTGCAGCGGCGCCGTCCAGCTTGTCCGTAAATCGGTCTATATCGGTAATTACGACAGGCAGTCCCGATTTCCCGTCGAAAACACAGTTACCGGTATCGAGAAAAGCCGAGAAAGTCATTTTCGTTCCGAAGACCGTAACTTCGGTACCGTACTCATATGGCGCACGAGCGCGCGGCACACGCATTCGCATTATAAAATATCTTATACCTGCATACACCGCCGCGCTTATACACACTACCGAAAACACGGGACACGCGCGCATGTACTCGCAAAACCTGTCCGTACCCTGAAAAAAAGTCGCATTAACGGCATAACACGCACCGCCCAACGCAAACGTACAACCCAGGAACATCATTCCGCCGACTCCGGGTCTCGGTGTTTTATAGTACATTATTACGCACAGCGTAACAAACAACGCGATCTTGACCGACAGCGTTACGCCCAACCCCGAAGGTAAAAACGGATAAAAAACTGCGGTAATTGTCCCTACAGCAGACGCCGCCGAAAGCCGCAGTACACTTATCTTATTGTGACAAAGACGCGTTGCCGCCGCCCCGGCAAGATATGTAAGCAAAAAATTATCAACTATCACGAACTCTATGTACATGCACATATTTTAGCAGAACAAAAGCGCACAGTCTTTACGTTTATGTCGAAACGGCAAAGACTTTTTAACGCATTAGCACTCATTTTGTCAAAATGATTTTCTGCGATCTGCGCATAAAAAAACCGCCCCGATACTGCTATGAACCCCAAAAGTTGGACAGAAAAATAACTAAATAGCTTGTGAATGGG